>NZ_JBVVPP010000026.1:0-89747 GCF_055811315.1 Bradyrhizobium sp. MI1.4
CAGCGAAATCGATCAGCTGCTTCCCTGGGCCTATCGCGCGCAATCCCTCAAAGCCGTGGCCTGAGAACGACGTTTACGACTGAGTGCACGTGACTGGGAATGGAAGGGCGCCGCTGCACATCGGTGCCGGGGCGGAAGAGCGGCCCGCGGCCGTGCTTCAGGGCGGTCAGCTTGGCGCCGGACTGCATACCGCAGCGGACTCCGATGCATATGAAAGCGCGATCTGGAAAGCGCCAAGCGCCGGCGTGGAACGGCTGGCCAGAAACGTGATCCGCAGCTCGATCACCCTCAACGTGATCGCATCAATGGGTGTTCTTCACCCGGCATTACTACCTTCAGAGTGGAGCTATGTGCAGCAGGCGGTCGCGCTGCTGATGTGGATCGTCTCGATCTATGCCAGTGTCTTCGTACGGCCGCGGGTCCGGATCCAGCCCAATCCAGATCTCATCGCGTTGGTCACATTTTATGCCCTCGCGGCCATTTCCGTTCTCTGGACCACGCTTTCCATCGCAGCGATCATGAAGAGCGTTGCACTTGTGGTGACGACTTTCGGTGCGTATTGCCTCATCACGCGTATCGACATCGACGAGATCGTCGGATCCACGGCGCTCGGGCTGTTCGTTCTGGTCGCCGCCTCGGCGTTGTGCGCCGTCTTCGTGCCCGAGATCGGCGTCGACCAGAGCTGGATGCACAACGGCCAGTGGCAAGGAATCTACGAATCGAAGCAGACGCTCGGCTTTATCAGCGCATATCTGATGTTCTTTGCCTGTTATCAGAAGATCACGGGGCAGGGATGGATTGCATTCCTCGTGTCGCTTGTTCTGGCATCGACCTGCGTCATCGCCTCGGAGTCGCGTGGTGCCGGCGCTGTCGCATTCGCGGCGGGCGGGCTGCTCGTGACTTCCATGTGGTCGATCCGCTGCATGAAAATCTATGCGGTGTTGCCATTCATCATGTGCATCCTGGCCGCTCTGCTGATGCTGTATTTTTACGTGACGGGGTACGATTCCATCCATCTCGGCGAGGCGACCGTCGATTTGACCGAGCGGACCTTCATTTGGCAGTACGCCATCGGCCATTTCAACGATGCGCCGCTGCTGGGCTTCGGCATCAACGGATTCTGGACGCGCCCCGCGATCTACGACTATTTCAACCAGAATCATGGCTGGGTGCTCGACAATTATCATAGCGGTTACATCGCGGTCGCGATTGAAACTGGATTTCTGGGATATTTGCTGTTCGTCACGAGCGTTTATCTGTTCTCGGAAAAGGTCCTCTATTTGATCGCCACCCGGTCGATCGATCGGTATCACTGCGCGCTGATCATCGGCTTCGTCGTCCTGAGCTTTCAATCGAACTTCACGGAGACGATGTTTCTTCGCTCGACAATGTTCACGTCGGTGCTGCTCGTCGCATTCTTCTTCGCAGTGTGCAGGCCGGTGCCCCAGCAGGGGCCTGCAGCAATGACGGGGCAAACAGGATGAATGCCATCCGCGTCCGCTGGACGATAGCCTTTCGTCTTGTCTTGGCACTATCCGTGCTTCCGATCTGCTTCCGGACCGAGGCAGCCGGACAGGCCAACACGCCTCCTGCTCCAAAATTGGGGCGCGGCATCAACATCCTCGGCTACGACGGCGTCTGGGAGGGAGGCCGAAACGCGCCATTTCGTCTGGACAACCTCACTGCGATCAGACGCGCCGGGTTCTCGCACGTTCGGATCAATTTCTTCGGCTTTAAATTCATGAATCCGGAGAAGGTAATGGATGAAGTCGTCTTGAGGCGGCTCGATGGCGTCATCGAGGAAGTGCTCGCCCGAAATCTCATCCCCATCCTGGACGAGCACGATACCCATGTTTGTCAGCGCGACATCTCCGAGTGCACAGACAAGCTGAAATCGTTCTGGACCCAAATCGCCGCGCGCTATGCCGGGAAATATCCAGCACTTGTCTTCGAGGTCCTCAACGAGCCGGGCGGGCAGATGTCGTCCACCGGCTGGAACGGCCTTCTGAACGAGTGCCTCAGCATCATCCGCGCCACCAATCCCCGGCGGACGGTCATCGCTTCGGTTCTCAACGTCGACGAGATGCCGGTCGAGGACCTGGTCCTGCCGTCGGATGACCGGAATCTGATCGTCACGTTTCACTATTACGCGCCGATCCGTTTCACCCATCAGGGCGCACCGTGGTCGCCCACATTTTCGCGAATCGGCCCGCTCGACTGGGGTACCCCGGAGGATAAACAGAAGGCCCGCGCCGATTTCGAGAAGATTCGGTCCTGGTCCCAAAGAGAAAAGCGCCCGATCTATCTCGGCGAGTTCGGCGTGTACGAGGCCGCTCCAGCCGAAGCACGGACCAGATATCTGTCATTCGTGGCGCGGAGCGCAGAGCGGCTTGGCTGGGCTTGGGCCTATTGGCAGTTCGATCATGATTTCGCGGCCTTCGACAGCGCGCGTCAAGCCTGGAAGCCGGACATCCTGCGGGCACTGCTTCCGGCCGGGCGTTGAGGTGCATCCGGGACGCGAGCCATCGCCGCACACTGCCTCATTGCGAGCGAGCGAAGCAATCCAAAATCTTGCCACGGAAAGATTCTGGATCCCCCAAAGCAAACGGGCACGCCTTCCTGCGAAGGCATGCCCGCTTGAAACCCTATTCGTGCGACGCGCGCGTGCTCAGTGCACGCTCACCGCTTGCAGCTCGTTGCTCCAGGCGTTGGCGATCGCGGCTTCGCGGCTGTCGGTCAGCATGATCGGCGTGCCGTCGGCGGCGTGGAGCGCGAAGAGCTTGAGGCCCGGCGCGATCTTCGGCGCTTCGGGAAACAGGCCCGGCACATCCTCAGAGCGGATCTGCTTCACATAGGCGATATGGCCTTCGCCGAGGGTTGCCAGCGTCTCCGGCGAGACGTTCTTGGCTTCGTATTCGAACGCAACGTGACCTTCACTCATGGTCTCGACTCCTCTCTCGAAACTAAGCGGTCGAGTCCGCTACTCGTTCCATTATTCGTGCTCATTGATAGCGATTGTCTTAACGATCCTCTCCGGTTCCGGCCGGGCAAGATCGATCGCCAGCAATCCGTTCTTCAGATCCGCACCCAGCACCAGCATCCCCTCCGCCAGCACGAAAGTGCGCTGGAAGTGGCGCGCGGCGATGCCGCGATGGATGTATTGCCGGGTCTTGTCGTCCTGCTGCCGCCCGCGAATGACGAGCTGGTTTTCCTCAATGGTTACATCGAGTTGGTCGCGGGTGAATCCGGCGACCGCCAGCGTGATCCGCAGACGCTCGGGCTGGCCCTCCGACCGGTCGCACCTCTCGATATTGTAGGGAGGGTAACCGTCGGCGCCTTTGACGACCCGATCGAGCACGCGCTCGATCTCGTCGAAGCCCAGAAGGAAGGGACTGGAAAGCGTGGGAACACGAGACATAGTTTACAAAGTCCTCTCGAAGCGACTTTGGTGCATCAGGGCCCGTACAGGCACCCCTTGATCAGCAATATGGGCATATCCGCGTGTGGGTTCAAGGACGTAGCCGGGGCTGTGGACTGGCAGCTCACCCGCTCTGCCATGCACAAAAGCTGACTTGTCGCCATGGCGCGAAACGCCTGCCACAAGCCGGCCCGACGAAATTGCGGTGTGATTTTTCTCAACAAAAACAAACCCCCTTCTACTGTGCATGGGGTTGTTTTCGCGTTTTTTAATCGACGGCCCAGCGGAACCCGATCAGGCCTCGATCCGCGTCCGCCCATCGCCGCTGAACAGATGCAGCTTTTGGCGCATTGCTGCGACGCGGATCTTCTCGCCGATCGGAGGCGCCTCTGAGCCGGGAATGCGGACGATGACCTCGCCGGGCGGCAGTTCGCCGGGGTTGGCGGCGATGCGCTGCTCGTCCTGAGCCCGCGTGCCGTAAACGAAGGTTTCAGCGCCGACGCGCTCGATCGCTTCCACGGTGAGCGGAAGGGCGACGCCGCCGGCCGGGGTCTGGTCGGTGATGACGAAATCCTCCGGGCGAATGCCGAGGATGCCGGCGTCGGTGCTGCCGAGCTGCGACTTGATCTCGTCGGCGCGAATCGACATCAGATTCATCGGTGGCGCGCCGATGAAGGAGGCGACGAAGGTCGTCGCCGGCTTCTCGTAGATCGCGAGCGGATTGCCCACCTGCTCGACCTGACCGCCATTCATCACCACGAGAATGTCGGCGAGCGTCATCGCCTCCAGCTGGTCGTGGGTGACGTAGACCGAGGTGGTGTTGAGCCGGCGCTGCAATTTGCGGATCTCGACCCGCATCGCGATGCGGAGCTTTGCGTCGAGGTTGGACAGCGGCTCGTCGAACAGAAACACCTTCGGCTGGCGCACGATGGCGCGGCCCATGGCGACGCGCTGGCGCTGGCCGCCGGAGAGCTGGCGCGGCTTGCGCTCCAGCATCGAGGTGAGCTCGAGCACGCGGGCGGCTTCGTCGACGCGGGTCTTGACCTCGGCCTCCTTCATGCCGCGGTTGCGCAGGCCGTAAGCCATGTTGTTGAAGACGCTCATATGCGGATAGAGCGCGTAGTTCTGGAACACCATCGCGATGTCGCGGTCGGCGGGCTCGATCTGGTTGACGATGCGGCCGCCGATGTCGATCTCGCCGCCGGTGACGGTTTCGAGGCCTGCGACCATGCGCAGCAATGTCGACTTGCCGCAGCCGGAGGGCCCGACCAGCACGCAGAACTGGCCGTCGCCGACATCGACGTTGACGCCCTTGATGGCCTCGAAGCCGCCGGGATAGGTTTTGCGGACGTTGCGCAGGGTGACGTTAGCCATGGGATTTACTTTTCCGTCTCCACGAGTCCGCGCACGAACAATTTCTGCATCACGACGACGACGAACACCGGGGGCAGCATCGCGAGCACGGCGGTCGCCATCACGATCGGCCATTCGGTCAGCGCGTCGGTGGTGGTGATCATCTTGCGGATGCCGACCTGGATGGTCTGCATGTCGTCGCGGGTGGTGATCAGCAGCGGCCAGAGATATTGATTCCAGCCGAGGATGAAGAGGATCACGAACAGCGCCGCCATGTTGGTGCGCGACAGCGGCAGCAGCGTATCCCAGAAGAAGCGCAAGGGACCGGCGCCGTCGATGCGCGAGGCTTCCAGCAGCTCGTCCGGGACGGTCATGAAGAACTGGCGGAACAGCAGCGTCGCGGTGGCCGAGGCGATCAGCGGCAGTGACAGGCCCGCATAGCTGTCGAGCATGTGCAGATCTGCGACGATCTTGTAGGTCGGATAGATGCGCACCTCGACCGGCAGCATCAGCGTGATGAAGATGATCCAGAAGATCGGCATCCGGAAGGGAAAGCGGAAATAGACGATCGCATAGGCGGAGATGATCGAGATCGCGATCTTGCCGACCGCGATCAGCAGTGCCATCACCAGCGAGTTCAGCATCATGTTGCCGACGGGCTCGCGGGTCGATCCGCTCGTGCCGACGAAAATGGTCTGGTAGTAGACCTCGAAGAAATGACCGCCCGGCAGCAGCGACATCTGCCCGTTGGCGATCAGCGCGTTGTCCTGGGTCGAGGCGACGAACGCGATGTAGACCGGGAAGGCGACGACCGCGATCCCGATCCAGAGGATGATGTGGGCGATGTAGCGCCGGAAGCCCTCTTCCTCGACCATCAGTAGGTCACCTTGCGTTCGACGAAGCGGAACTGGATTCCGGTGAGCACGATGACCATGACCATCAGGATCACCGACTGCGCCGCCGAGCTGCCGAGATTGCCGCCGAGCAAGCCGTCGGAATAGACCTTGTAGACCAGCGTGACCGTCGACGTTCCGGGACCGCCGCGGGTCATCGTGTCGATGATGCCGAACGTGTCGAAGAAGGCGTAGACGATGTTGACCACCAGCAGGAAGAAGATGGTCGGCGACAGCAACGGGAAGGTCACGGTCCAGAACCGCCGCATCGGACGGGCGCCGTCGATCGCGGCGGCCTCGAACACGCTCTTTGGGATCGCTTGCAGGCCGGCGAGGAAGAACAGGAAATTATAGGAGATCTGCTTCCACGCGGCGGCGAGGATGATCAGCGCCGCGGCCTGGTCGCCGTCGAGCAGCGGATTCCAGTCGACGCCCATATTGCGCAGATAGCGCGAGAGCACGCCGAGCGAGGGATGCAGCATGAAGATCCAGAGCACGCCGACCACGGGCGGTGCCACCGCATAGGGCCAGATCAGGAGCGTGCGGTAGAGCATCGAGCCACGCAGCGGCTTGTCCGCCATCACGGCGAGCAGCAGCGCAAAGGACAGCGACGAGACGGCGATGGCGAACGAGAACAAGAAGGTCCGGACGATCGCCTCGAAATAGGCTGCGTCCTTGAACAGCTCGACGTAATTCTCGAACCAGACAAAGGTGGTCGACAGACCGAACGCATCCTGGAGCAGGAAGGACTGGATCACCGCCTGCAGGGCCGGCCAATAGAAGAAAATCAGGACGATCGCGAGCTGCGGCGCAACCAGCGCGTACGGTAACAGTCTTGACTGGAAGATGGCTTGCTTTTGCATGATGCCAGCAGAGCGGCAGGCCGGGTCGCGGCCTGCCGCTCATTGCCTCACTTGACGGCGGTCTTTTCGAACTGCCGCAGCATCGTGTTGCCGCGCTCGACGGCGGCATCGAGCGCCTGCTTGGCGGTCTTCTTGCCGGCCAGCGCCTGCTCAATCTCTTCCGACCAGACGTCACGCAGCTGCACCATGTTGCCGAGGCGCAGACCGCGCGAATTCTCGGTCGGCTCCTTGTTGGTCAGCTCGAGCAGCGGGGTCTCGAGATAGGGCTGATCCTTGTAGAAGCCTTCTTCCTTCGCCTTGGCGTAGGCCGCCTTGGTGATCGGCAGGTAGCCGGAGGCCTTGTGGATGTAGACCTGGCGATCGGTGTCGGAGAGGAAGGTCAGGAATTTCGCGACGCCCTTGTATTCCTCGGCCGACTTGCCGCCCATCACCCACAGCGAAGCGCCGCCGATGATCGAGTTCTGCGGTGCGCCTTTGACGTCGGGATAATACGGCATCGGCACGGCGGTGAAGTTGAACTTGGCCTGCGCCTTGACGTTGCCGAAGAAGGCCGACGAGGTCAGGTAGATCGGGCACTCGCCCGAAGTGAAGCGGCCTTCGCCGGTGTTGGTGCGGCCGGCGTAGTCATAGGTCTTGGTCTTCTGCAGCTCGACCAGGGTTTCGAGATGCTTGACCTGAAGCGGTCCGTTGAACTCGAGCACGGTGTCGAAGCCGTCGAGGCCGTTGGCCTTGCTGGCGAGCGGCACGTTGTGCCACGCCGAGAGCTGCTCGAGATTGACCCAGGTGATCCAGGAGCCCGAGAAGCCGCAGGTGTCATGACCGGCAGCCTTCAGCTTCTTGGCGGCCTCGAACGTTTCGGGCCAGGTCTTCGGGATCTCTACGTTCGCCTTCTTCAGCTCGTCGAGGTTCACCCACATCACGGTCGAGGACGAGTTGAAAGGGAAGGACAGCATCTCGCCCTTCGACGTCGAATAATAACCGGTGATGGCGGGCAGGTAGATCTTGGGGTCGAACTTCTCGCCGGCGTCGGCCATCAGCTTGTAGACGGGCTTCACGGCGCCGGTCGCGGCCATCATGGTCGCGGTGCCGACTTCGAACACCTGCATGATGTGCGGGGCGTTGCCGGCGCGGAACGCCGCGATGCCGGCGTTCATCGTATCGGGATAGTTGCCCTTGTAGGTCGGGATCACCTTGTAGTCGCTCTGCGACGCGTTGAAGTCGGTGGCGAGCTTGACGATGACGTCGTTGTTGGCGCCGGTCATCGCGTGCCACCACTGGATTTCGGTCACGGCCAAGGCCGGCGAGGCCGATAGTCCAACCGTGAGTGCAATAGCGGCAGCCGCTCCAAAATGTCGAAGAGCCATCAAGTAAACCTCCCTTGGGCCGTCAAAAATGATCGCTTGCGCTAGCAGCGCCATATGACGTTCACATGACTGTGTAAGCGGCCGAAACGAAAGCGGCAAGCGCTGGAAAAGGGAAGCCGTCAAATAGGCGAATGCCGCGCGCGCAGCGTCCTCCGTTCGCGGTGCACAGAGCGCCCGCACCGCACTGCGGCATTGCCGTGGGATGTGGAAGGCGAGGGCGCTAGCGCTTGCGCTCGGGGCCGCAGACAGTGCCCTGCTCGACCATCGCGTCGATCTCGGACCTGGAGTAGCCGAATTCGCCCAGGACCTCGGCGGCGTGCTCGCTGAATTTCGGCGGCAGGCGCCGCAGGCTCGGCTTGCTGCGGTCGAGCCGGATCGGCGACGCCACGCCTTTGTACCAATCCTTCTCGATAATATCGCCGCGCGCGATCGTGTGCGGGTTGGTCAATGCCTGGTCGATCTTCTGCACGGGGCCGGCGGGCAGGCCCGCGGCGAGCAGGCGATTGCACAGCGGCTCGGCCTCGTGCTGGCTGAACACGGCGGCAAGCTCGGCCCGCAGCGCCTCGCGATTGCCGATGCGATCCTTGTTGCGCGCAAAGCGCGGATCGGTGCCGAGCTCGGGCTTGCCGATCTCCTTGGCGAGCTTGCGGAAGGTGCCGTCATTGCCGACGCCGATGAAGATGTCGTCGGTCTTGGTCGGGAAGATCGCATAGGGCACGAGGTTGGGATGCTCGTTGCCGGTGAGCGACGGCGGCTTGCCATGCATGAAATAATTCGCGGTGTGCGGATGCATGATGGCGAGACCGGTCTCGTACAGCGTGGTCTCCAGGAACTGGCCCTGGCCCGAGCGCTGCCGCTCCGACAGCGCCATCAAGATGCCGATCGCCGCATAGAGGCCGGTGCCGATGTCGACCAGCGGCACGCCGATCCGCATCGGTCCGCTCTCGGGCGAGCCGGTCGCCGCGATCATGCCGGTCATGGCCTGGATGATGGCGTCATAGCCGGGATTGCCGCCGCGCGGGCCGTCGGCGCCGAAGCCGCAGATCCGGCAATGCACGAGGCGCGGAAATTTCTCGCGTAACACCTCGTTGCCGATGCCCCATTTCTCCAGCGTGCCCGGCTTGAAGTTCTCGATCAGGACGTCGGCGCTCTCCAGCATCTTGAGCAGCACGGTCCGGCCGCCCTCGGAGGCGAGGTCGAGGCCGATCGAGCGCTTGTTGCGGTTGATGCCGATGAAATAGGCCGCGTCTTCCTCGTGGAAGGGAGGGCCCCAGTCGCGTACCTCGTCGCCTGCGGGCGGCTCGACCTTGATCACGTCGGCGCCATGGTCGGCGAGGATCTGGGTGCAATAGGGGCCGCCGAGCACGCGCGTCAGATCGATGACGCGCAGGCCGCTCATTGCACCCATGGCAGCTCCAGAACTGGCGGCTTCAGTCATGCCTTCGCGTCCCCTGTGTCGATGTGATCACAGGCCTAACGAGGTTCGTCCGAGCCGGCAATGGCTTCGCGCGTAGGGCGTCATGCAGGCCGCTCGCCGCAATCCCGCGAGATGGCAAATAAAGGGAAGCGGCCGGCCCGGGGGTATCCCGGGCCAGCCGCTTCACCGAAACCGGTCAGACCACCGTCAGGCGGACGTCGACATTGCCGCGCGTCGCGTTGGAATACGGGCACACCTGGTGCGCCTTCTCGACCAGCGCCTCGGCTTCCGCGCGGGCGAGGCCTGGCAGCGAGACGGCAAGGTCGATGTCGAGACCGAAGCCGCCGGCCGCGCGCGGGCCGATGCCGACGGTCGAAGTCACGGAGGCGTCGGCCGGAACCTTGGGGCCGCCCTGCGAGGACACGAACTTCATCGCGCCGATGAAGCAGGCGGCATAGCCCGCAGCAAACAGCTGCTCGGGATTGTTGCCGGCGCCGCCTCCGCCGCCGAGCTCCTTCGGCGTGGTGAGCTTGACGTCGAGCGCGCCGTCGAGGGTCGCGGCATGGCCGTCGCGGCCGCCGGTGGCCTTTGCGCTGGTCTTGTAGAGGACGTTCACTGACATTTTTGTCTCCCTGTGTTTTCGGGGTGGGGGCGCCATCTTTATCGCAAGCAATTAGATTGCGCGCAATTGAAATTATAGCGTCTCACATTTAATTGTTCGCAATTGAATGTAGCGACGGCCGGCCCCAGAATGGAGCAAGTCCTGTGAGATTCTCGATGCCCCGGAAACATTCGGCAGCGGACGCGCCGCTGCGCCTCGACAACCAGATCTGCTTCGCGGTCTATTCCGCCGCGCATGCGTTCAACCGCGTCTACAAGCCGCTGCTGGACCGGCTCGGCCTGACCTATCCGCAATATCTGGTGATGCTGGTGCTGTGGGAGCGCGACGACGTGCCGGTCAAGAGCATCGGCGAAAAGCTGCACCTGGATTCGGGCACGCTGACACCGCTGCTCAAGCGGCTCGAGGCGGCCCACCTCGTCAAGCGCACGCGCTCGAGCGAGGACGAGCGTCAGGTGCTGATCGCGTTGACGCCGCAGGGCCAGGCCTTGAAGGACAAGGCGCGGGCCGTGCCGCAATCGATTCTGGCGGCATCGGACTGCTCGGTCTCGGAGCTTGTCGCGATGAAGGACGAGATTGTGGCGTTGCGCGATCGGTTGAATGCGGTGATCGGGGAGTAGGGTTAGAGGTGCGCTCTTAGGACAGCCGCTTCTTTGTGAAGGCTCGGCCGGAGTGAGACTTCAGGTAGGCTTCAAAAGCGAGCGCTTTGTGCTTGTCAGGGAAGGCGCAGTACCAGATCAGCTTCCAAGGCTTGAACTTGGCAGTGTGGGTGGATTTGCCAGCATTGTGCTCTGGAAACCGGCGCTTCAGATCTTCCGTAGCCCCAACGTATTCCTGCTCGGGAAATTCGATGCTGCGGAGGATGTAGACGTACCACATTGACGATTATCGCCCGGGCAGCCGCTGCGTGGGAGTCTCACCAGTCCGTCTTCGCCCTTCGGGCTTCGCCGGACACCACGCTTCGCCCTTCGAGCTCCGCGCGGCTGCGCCACGCGTAGCCCGAAGGGCGAAGCGTGGTGGAGCCAGGCGGGATCGAACCGCCGACCTCTTGCATGCCATGCAAGCGCTCTCCCAGCTGAGCTATGGCCCCTTAACCGTCCGACGCGCCTTGGGCGACGCGTCGGGAAAGACCCAGAACCACAGTTCTGGAATTATCTCAAGTCTCTTCGTCACCGCCGACATCACCAATGATGTCGGTGACGTCCTCATCGCCTTCTTCGTCGTCGGCGATAAAGGTCGAATCATCGTCGTCATCGTCCTCGATAGTTTCATCGACTTCGATGTCGTCCTCGGATTCGGGCACGACGGCCTTGACCTTGCCGGTGTTCTCCTCGGCATCGGCCTCCTCGAGCGAGACCTCCTCGACCTCCGCCGGCTCTGGCGTGGCGTCGGCGGCAGCGGCTGCGTGACGGGCTTCGGCACCGCGGGGTGCGCGAGCCGGCGCGATGGGCGCGATCGGCACGACTTCACCGGTATAGGGCGAGATCACCGGATTCTTGTTGAGGTCATAGAACTTTTTGCCCGTGGTCGGGCAAATACGTTTAGTTCCGAGTTCGGACTTGGCCACGGCAGAGGAATCCTGGAAATGTCTGAAAAGCGGTGCTTCACTTGGCTAGTTGGCGGCCCGCTGTCAATAGCGCATTGCGGGAGAACGACATGCCCGTGACGGCGGGGAGACCATGTGGTACCTGCCCCGCGAGTCCCGCAGGGACGTTTCGGGCCTACCCAAGGACACAAACTTGACCGATTCCGACAAGCCGACGCCGCTCCAGTCGCGCGCCAGCGGTCCCCTGACCGGGAAAGTAAGGGTGCCCGGAGACAAGTCGATCTCCCACCGTGCCCTCATCCTCGGCGCGCTCGCGGTCGGAGAGACGCGGATTTCGGGCCTCCTGGAGGGCGAGGACGTCCTTAACACCGCCAAATCCATGCAGGCGCTCGGCGCCAGGGTCGAGCGTACCGGAGATTTCGCCTGGAAGGTGAACGGCGTGGGTGTCGCAGGCTTCGCGGAGCCCAAAGCGCCGCTGGATTTCGGCAACTCCGGCACCGGCTGCCGGCTCGTCATGGGCGCCGTCGCCGGCTGTCCGATCTCCGCGGTTTTCGACGGCGATGCCTCACTGCGCAGCCGGCCCATGCGCCGGATCCTGGATCCCCTGGAAAAGATGGGCGCGAAGGTCGTCTCCGGCGGCGCGGGCGGCCGTCTGCCGCTGACCGTCCAGGGTGCGCGCGATCCGCTGCCGATCACCTACAAGACGCCTGTGGCCTCGGCCCAGATCAAATCCGCCGTGCTGCTCGCGGGCCTGGCCGCGCCGGGCGCCACGACCGTCATCGAGACCGAGGCCAGTCGCGACCACACCGAGCTGATGCTCAAGCATTTCGGCGCCGAGATCAGCTCGGTGCAAGAAGGTCAGCACGGCCGCCGTATCACGCTCGTGGGGCAGCCGGAACTGCATGGCGCCAATGTCGTCGTGCCCGCCGATCCCTCGTCGGCGGCGTTCCCCATCGTTGCTGCGCTGATCGTCGAAGGCTCCGAAATCGTCCTGCCCGACGTCATGACCAATCCGCTGCGGACGGGTCTTTTCACCACGCTGCGCGAAATGGGCGCCTCGATCGAGGAAAGCGAAGTTCGCGGCGACGCTGGCGAGCCGATGGCAAAGCTGCGGGTACGCGCCTCGAAATTGCGCGGTGTCGAGGTGCCGCCGGAGCGTGCACCGTCGATGATCGACGAATATCTGGTGCTGGCGGTGGCGGCCGCCTTTGCCGAGGGCACGACCATCATGCGCGGCCTCCAGGAGCTGCGCGTCAAGGAATCCGACCGTTTGGAGGCAACCGCCGCCATGCTCCGCGTCAACGGTGTCAAGGTCGAGGTCTCCGGCGACGATTTGATCGTCGAAGGCCGCGGCCACGTTCCTGGGGGCGGCGTCGTGGCCACCCACATGGATCATCGCATCGCGATGTCCGCGCTGGTGATGGGCTGCGCCTCCGATCAGCCGGTAACCGTCGATGACACCGCCTTCATCGCCACCAGTTTTCCGGATTTCATCCCGATGATGCGTTCGCTTGGGGCCGATTTTTCATGATCATTGCCATCGACGGGCCCGCGGCGTCGGGCAAGGGCACCCTCGGCAAGCGCCTTGCCCACCATTACGGCTACCGTCACCTTGATACCGGCGTGATCTATCGCGCGGTGGCCTATTCCCTGATGCAGTCCGGTCATGATCTCCGGGACGAGGCGGCGGCGGTCGCTGCGGCGCTGGAACTCGATCCCGAAAAGTTCGGCAATCCCGCGCTGAAGACCCAGAAGGCCGGCGAGGGCGCCTCGATCGTCTCGGCGATCCCCAAGGTGCGCGAGGCCCTCATCAACTTTCAGCGGCAATTCGCCGCCGATCCGCCCGGCGCCGTGCTCGATGGGCGCGATATTGGAACCGTGATCTGCCCCCATGCCGACGTGAAGATCTTCGTCGTCGCCGACCCCAAGGTCCGTGCCCGCCGCCGGACCATGGAGGCCAAGGCGCGGGGCGAGGAGGCCGACGAGGCGGCCGTGCTCGCCGACATCATCCAGCGCGACGAACGCGACAAGAACCGGGCGATCGCCCCCCTGAAGCCGGCCGCGGATGCTTACTTGCTAGATAACTCCCAACTGGATATAGAAGGCGGCGTCCGGGCCGCCATCGACATTATCGAGGCCGTCCGAGCGGGCCGGTCGCGGGGTTAAGCCGCTGCCGTCATTGGAGGAAGCGCCCGCTCCCGCTCTTTGAGGTCGATACTCTCGGTCCCTGCTTGGGGCCGACGCGATCCAGGCTCCGGACAAAAGATTTCCACGTATCGAACGCGCGGGCCTCAGCCGGCCCGCTTCCGCTGTTCCGCCCTCCAGGTCGGAGCAGCGAGCGGTCGCTCGAAGGTTCTGCGGACCTTCCGACACTGCGCGTACGAGGCGCCCAAGAACCCAACGGCCGGCACGACATCCGCAACTGGAGAACAAATGGCTTCGACTTCTGCTGATACCTATAGCCCGTCGCGCGACGATTTCGCCGCGATGCTCGACGAGTCCTTCGCAGGCGGCAACCTGCAGGAAAGCTCAGTCATCAAGGGCAAGGTTGTTGCAATCGAAAAGGACATGGCCGTCATCGACGTCGGCCTGAAGACGGAGGGCCGCGTTGCCCTGCGCGAATTTTCCGGCCCCGGCCGTGACAGCGAGCTCAAGGTCGGCGACGAGGTGGAAGTGTTCCTCGATCGGATCGAGAACGCCCTCGGCGAAGCCGTGCTGTCGCGCGACAAGGCGCGCCGCGAAGAGAGCTGGGGCAAGCTCGAGAAGGCCTTCCAGAACAACGAGAAGGTCAACGGCGTCATCTTCAACCAGGTCAAGGGCGGCTTCACCGTCGACCTCGACGGTGCCGTGGCCTTCCTGCCGCGTTCGCAGGTCGACATCCGTCCGATCCGCGACGTTGCGCCGCTGATGAACAACTCGCAGCCGTTCCAGATCCTCAAGATGGACCGTCGCCGCGGCAACATCGTCGTGTCCCGCCGCACGGTTCTCGAAGAGACCCGCGCCGAGCAGCGCCAGGAACTGGTGCAGAACCTCGAAGAGGGTCAGGTCATCGACGGCGTGGTCAAGAACATCACCGATTACGGTGCGTTCGTTGATCTCGGCGGCATCGACGGTCTGCTGCACGTCACCGATATCGCGTGGCGCCGCGTCAACCATCCGACCGAGGTGCTCTCGATCGGCCAGACCGTGAAGGTCAAGATCATCAAGATCAACCACGAGACGCACCGCATCTCGCTGGGCATGAAGCAGCTGTTGGACGATCCGTGGCAGGGCATCGAAGCCAAGTACCCGCTGGGTGCCCGCTTCACCGGTCGCGTCACCAACATCACCGACTACGGCGCGTTCGTCGAGCTCGAGCCGGGCATCGAAGGCCTGATCCACGTCTCCGAGATGTCGTGGACCAAGAAGAACATGCACCCCGGCAAGATCGTTTCGACCTCGCAGGAAGTCGAAGTGCAGGTGCTGGAAGTGGATTCCGTCAAGCGCCGCATCTCGCTCGGCCTCAAGCAGACCATGCGCAACCCGTGGGAGGTCTTCGTCGAAGGTCACCCGACCGGTTCGACGGTCGAGGGCGAGGTCAAGAACAAGACCGAATTCGGTTTGTTCCTGGGCCTCGAGGGCGACGTCGACGGCATGGTCCATCTCTCCGACCTCGACTGGAAGCAGCCGGGCGAGCAGGTGATCGACAACTACAAGAAGGGCGACATGGTGAAGGCCGTGGTGCTCGATGTGGACGTCGAGAAGGAGCGCATTTCTCTTGGAATCAAACAGCTTGAAGGCGACCCCTTCGCCGAGCCGGGCGATGTCAAGAAGGGCGCGGTCGTGACCTGCGAAGTGATCGAAGTGAAGGAGAGCGGCATCGAGGTGAAGATCACCGGTACCGACTTCACCACGTTCGTGAAGCGCTCGGAGCTCGCTCGTGACCGCAACGATCAGCGCGCCGAACGCTTCGCCGTCGGCGAGAAGGTCGATGCCCGCGTGATCCAGTTCGACAAGAAGGCCCGCAAGGTCCAGGTGTCGATCAAGGCGCTCGAAGTCGCCGAAGAGAAGGAAGCCATCGCGCAGTACGGCTCTTCCGATTCGGGAGCAACGCTCGGCGACATCCTCGGCACCGCGCTCAAGAACCGCGACACCAAGTAAGCGAAACGCAGGTTTCACTGCATCAAAGCCCCGGCGCGAGCCGGGGCTTTTTTGTAGTGAGGTCGTCGCCCGGATGGGGCGAAGTGAAATCCGGGAAAGCCTCTCCGTGAGGCGAGAACCCCGGGTTACGCTTGCGCTCCATCCGGGCTACGCGGCAGCCGGCCTTGTTTTCTTCTAATTGCGCCGCAATTGATGTATCCAGATAAGCCAATGGCGACGCTGCGACGGCACAACGCGCCTGGCCTTTCATTTGGAGATATTGAGATGTCACTCGATTCGGACATCATCGTCGATCGCCGCAGGATCCGCCGCAAGCTGACGTTCTGGCGCGTATTGGCCGCGCTGATCGCGATCGCGGCGATCGCAGGCTTCGCGCTGGTCGCGACGCCTGGTGCGCGCGGCACGTTCGCGTCCGCCGGCTCGATCGCGCGGGTCCAGATCGAGGGCCTGATCCGCAGCGATTCCGATCGGACCCAGGCGCTCGAGCGGCTGGAGAATTCGCAGGCCGCCGCCGTCATCGTTCACATCAATTCGCCGGGCGGCACCACCGCCGGCTCCGAGCAGCTCTATGATTCGCTTGTACGGTTGAAGGCAAAGAAGCCGCTCGTTGTCGTCGTCGAAGGCCTCGCCGCCTCCGGCGGCTACATCACCGCGATCGCCAGCGATCACATCATCGCCCAGCAGAGCTCGCTGGTCGGCTCGATCGGCGTGCTGTTCCAGTTTCCGAACGTCTCGGAGCTGTTGAAGACCGTCGGCGTCAAGGTCGAGGAGGTAAAGTCCACGCCGCTGAAGGCCGCGCCCAACGGTTTCGAGCCAACCAGCCCTGAGGCACGGGCGGCGCTCGATGCGTTGGTGAAGGATTCCTATGCCTGGTTCAAGGGATTGGTGAAGGAACGGCGTGGCATGGATGACACGCAGCTCGAGAAAGTGGTTGATGGCCGTGTCTTCACCGGACGCCAGGCCATCGATCTCAAGCTGATCGATCAGATCGGCGACGAGAAGACCGCCGTGACCTGGCTGGTCGAGCAGAAGGGCGTCAAGAAGGGGCTCTCCGTGCGCGATTACAAGCTGCAGCCGCGCTTCAGCGATCTGCCGTTCCTCAAGACGGCGGCCGCAGTAACGCTGGAAGCACTGGGTTTAGGCTCGATTGCGCATCAAATCGGACAAACCGGCGTCGCACAGGCGGTCGATCGGCTCGGAATGGATGGAATGCTCGCCTTGTGGCAGCCGGCGGCGTCGAACTGACCGGAACCGGGCGAGCTACAGAGGTTTTTCCCGTTCGGCGCGTGTAGGTCCAGCCCGCTTTTTCGGCATTTGTCACGTGTTTTCACGACGCTCAACCCTCATTTAGCGTCTTGACAGATCACGGTATTTTCACGGAAATGGTCGTCCGCACGCTCCCGGGTCCTATCTCTCGATGATCAAATCCGAACTTGTTCAGCGTATCGCCGAGCACAACCCGCATCTGTACCAGCGGGATGTCGAGAACATTGTGAATGCGATTCTCGAAGAGATCGTAGCGGCCCTCGCGCGCGGTGATCGCGTCGAGTTGCGCGGCTTCGGTGCCTTCTCGGTCAAGCATCGCCCTGCACGCGCAGGGCGCAATCCGCGCACCGGCGCCCATGTGCCTGTCGATCAGAAGAGCGTTCCGTTCTTCAAGACCGGCAAGGAAATGCGCGAACGGCTGAATCGCGACCATCCGGATCCAGGCGCGCCAGACTGAGGTCCACCTCAGGGTTTCCCGCGGTCGCGAGCGATGCGACCGCAAGCTTGATTCAAGGCGAGCGAGCCGAGATGCGAAAATTCCTGACCGCGCTGGTCGTGATTCCGCTGGGCCTGATCCTGATGGTGTTTGCCGTCGCCAACCGGCATTTCGTCACGGTCTCGTTCGATCCCTTCGTGTCCAATGACCCGTCATTCTCGGTCACGCTGCCGCTGTTCCTGCTCCTGATCGTGGTGGCTGCGCTCGGGGTGGTCGCGGGTGGTTGTGCCGTCTGGTTGGGCCAGCGGCACTGGCGGCGTGCGGCGCGCCGGCATGACGCGGATGCCCGGGCCGCGCGAGGCGAGCTGGCTGATCTGCGGGCCCAGTCTGCCGCAGCAAGGCCTGAGTCCCAGCGCCTCCCCGTTCCCTCCGGTGTGGGGCTTTACGGGCCCGTCGGGCGAGACAAGCAGCGCGCGACGTTGTAGAAGCGGCCGCAACCGAAAAGCCCGTTTTCCGGCCGCGGACCCGCGGCCCTCCATTTGCTTTGAGCCCATATCCGTCGAGAACATGTCCTTGCTCGTCAAAATCTGCGGCCTGTCCACGCCCGAGACGCTCGAAACGGCGCTCGAGGCGGGTGCCGACATGGTGGGCTTCGTGTTCTTCCCGCCGTCGCCGCGACATTTGTCGCTGGAAGCCGGCCGGGAGCTCGGCCGGCAGGTGAAGCGGCGCGCGCTCAAGGTCGCGCTCACCGTCGATGCCGACGATGCCACGCTCGACAACATCATGGACGCGCTGTCGCCGGACATTTTCCAGCTTCATGGCACGGAGAGCGTGGCCCGGCTGCGCGACATCAGGCAACGGGTCGGTCGTCCGGTGATGAAGGTCGTGCCGGTCGCAACGTCAGCCGATCTCGCCGTGCTGCCCGGTTACGCAGAGGTTGCCGAACGCATCCTGTTCGATGCGCGCGCACCGAAGGACGCAACGCGGCCAGGCGGCCTCGGCGCACCATTCGATTGGCATCTGCTCGGAAACCTGGAGCTCGCGTTGCCGTATATGGTCTCGGGCGGCCTCAGCGCCGACAACGTCGCCGAAGCCGTTCGCGTCACCCGGGCCGGTGGCGTCGACGTCTCCTCCGGTGTCGAGAGCGCCCCGGGCGTGAAGGACCCCGAGATGATCAAGGCCTTCATTCGCGCCGCGCGCGCAAGCCAAGATGCAAGTCAAGAGTTGAGCGTCCGATGAATGTTGCAAAACCCAATTCCTATCGCAGCGGCCCCGACGAGCGCGGCCATTTCGGCATTTTCGGCGGACGCTTCGTTGCCGAAACCCTGATGCCGCTGATCCTCGATCTGGAGAAAGCCTACACCGAGGCCAAGGTCGATCCGGCCTTCCAGATCGAGATGAACGGCTATCTCAAGAATTATGTCGGCCGGCCCTCGCCGCTCTATTTCGCCGAGCGTCTGACCGAGCATCTGGGCGGCGCGAAAATCTACCTCAAGCGCGAAGAGCTCAACCACACCGGCTCGCACAAGGTGAACAACGTGCTCGGCCAGATCATGCTGGCGCGACGCATGGGCAAGAAGCGCATCATCGCCGAGACCGGCGCCGGCCAGCACGGTGTCGCCACCGCGACGCTGTGCGCGCGCTTCGGCCTCGAATGCATCGTTTACATGGGCGCCGTCGACGTCGAGCGGCAGCAGCCCAACGTCATCCGCATGGAGATGTTGGGCGCAACGGTCATTCCAGTGCAGTCGGGCACGCGCACGCTGAAGGATGCCATGAACGAGGCGCTGCGCGACTGGGTCACCAACGTGCACAACACCTTCTACTGCATCGGCACGGTCGCGGGTCCGCATCCCTATCCGACGCTGGTCCGCGACTTCCAGTCGATCATCGGCAATGAGACCAAGGCGCAGATGCAGGAGATCGAAGGCCGCCTGCCGGACTCGCTGGTGGCCTGCATCGGCGGCGGCTCCAACGCGATGGGCCTTTTTCATCCGTTCCTCGACGATTCCACCGTCGAGATCTTCGGCGTCGAAGCTGCGGGCCACGGGCTGACGCAACTGCATGCGGCGTCGATCGCGGGCGGTCGTCCCGGCGTGCTGCACGGCAACCGCACCTATCTCCTGATGGACGCCGACGGCCAGGTCCAGGACGCGCATTCGATCTCCGCCGGGCTCGACTATCCCGGCATCGGCCCCGAGCACTCCTGGCTGCACGAGATCGGCCGCGTGAACTATCTCTCCGCGACCGACGACGAGGCGCTCGCAGCGTTCCAGGTGCTGTCAAAGCTGGAAGGCATCATCCCCGCGCTCGAACCGGCACATGCCATCGCCAAGGTGATGGAGCTCGCGCCGAAGCGGACCAAAGATCACCTGATGGTCGTCAACCTCTCCGGCCGCGGCGACAAGGACGTCCCGCAGGTCGGCGACATCCTGAGGGGCAAGAGCAAGTGACCACGCGTATCGACACCCGCTTCGCCGAGCTGAAGAAAGCCGGCCGCGCGGCCTTCGTCACTTTCGTGATGGCCGGCGATCCCGATCCGGCCACCTCGCTCGAGATCATCAAGGCGCTGCCGAAGGCGGGCGCCGATGTGATCGAGCTCGGTATGCCCTTCACCGATCCGATGGCCGACGGTCCGTCGATCCAGGCGGCAGGCCTGCGCGCGCTTAAGGCCGGCATGACGCTGAAGAAGACGCTCGATCTCGTGCGCGGCTTCCGCAAGGACGACAATGCCACGCCGATCGTGCTGATGGGCTACTACAACCCGATCTACATCTATGGCGTCGACAAGTTCTTAGGTGATGCGAAGAGTGCCGGCATCGACGGCCTCATCATCGTCGACCTGCCGCCGGAAGAGGACGACGAGCTCTGCCTGCCCGCGATGAAGGCCGGCCTCAATTTCATCCGCCTGGCGACGCCGACCACCGACGACAAGCGCCTGCCGGCCGTGCTCGCGAACACGTCAGGCTTTGTCTACTATGTCTCTATCGCCGGCATCACCGGTGCAGCGGAGGCGGACGCCAATGCCGTCGGCGACGCGGTCGCGCGCATCAAGCGGCATACCAAGCTCCCGATATGCGTCGGTTTCGGCATCCGCACGCCGGAGGCGGCGCGCGCCATTGCCGAAAAGGCCAATGGCTCGGTAGTCGGCACCGCGCTGGTCGATGCGCTCAAGAACAGCCTCGATGCGGAAGGGCGCGCGACGGCCAAAACCGTCAACGCCGTCGCCGAGCTGACGGCGGCACTGGCCCAGGGCGTCAAGGGCGCGCAACAGGCGGCGGAATAGGCCTTAATTCCGCTGCCAAGTCCGACGAGCAAGGCGGACGATACGGCGGCTTGCCGGGCCGGGTCCCGGCCGCCATATATCCCTTCAGGTGGTCCCCAGGCGGGATCGCACATCGGAGCAAACCATGAACTGGCTTACCAATGTGGTCCGGCCGAAGATCCGCAACATGCTGCGGCGGGAGACGCCGGAGAATCTGTGGATCAAGTGCCCGGATTCCGGACAGCTCGTGTTCTACAAGGACGTCGAGGCCAACCAGTTCGTCATCCCCGGCTCGAACTATCATATGCGCATGAATGCGGTGGCGCGTCTGAAGTCGATTTTCGACAATGAGACCTGGTACGACGTCGCGCTGCCTGACGTCACGCCCGATCCGCTCAAGTTCCGTGACGAGAAGAAGTACGTCGATCGCATCAAGGATGCCCGCGCGCGGACCAATCTGAACGACGCGATCAAGGTCGGCTACGGCAAGCTCGAAGGTGCCGCCGTCGTCGTCGCGGTGCAGGATTTCGACTTCATGGGCGGCTCGCTCGGCATGGCCGCGGGCGAAGCCATCGTGCGCGGGCTCGAGCTCGCGGTCGAGAAGAAGTCACCCTTCATCGTGTTCGCCGCCAGTGGTGGCGCGCGCATGCAGGAAGGCATCTTGTCGCTGATGCAGATGCCGCGCACCACGGTCGCGGTGCAGATGCTGCGTGAAGCAAAACAGCCCTACATCGTCGTGCTGACCAACCCGACCACCGGCGGCGTCACTGCGTCCTATGCGATGCTCGGCGACGTGCAGATTGCCGAGCCCGGTGCGCTGATCGGTTTTGCCGGCGCGCGCGTGATCGAGCAGACCATCCGCGAAAAACTCCCCGAGGGGTTTCAGCGCGCCGAATACCTCAAGGAGCACGGCATGATCGACATGGTCGTGCATCGCCACGAATTGCGCCCGACCCTGGCGCGGCTCTGCCGACTGTTGACCAGGGCACCTGCGCTTGAGGCCGCATCACAGCCGGTACAGCCGGTCGTCAGTCCGGCGCAGATCGTATCGGCTCCCGAAACGGCGCCGGCCGCGCCGCACGCGTGAACGCTTCCTCTGACAGCGCAAAGCCGCCGCTCGGCGAATTGATCGGGCGGCTGTCGGCCCTGCATCAGAAACGCATCGATCTCGGGCTGGAGCGGATGCACCGCCTGCTCGAGCGGCTCGGTCACCCCGAGCGCAAGCTGCCGCCGGTGATCCACATCGCCGGTACCAACGGCAAGGGCTCGACGCTCGCTTATCTGCGCGCGACGCTGGAGGCAGCTAACCTGCGCGTCCACGCTTACACTTCACCCTATCTCGTTCGCATCAACGAATGCTTCCGGCTCGGCCGCGTCGGGGGCGGCGTGCTGGTCGGCGACGACGAGTTGCGCGCGGCACTGGAAGAGGTCGAGCGTGTCAATGCCGGCGAGCCGGCCACCGTGTTCGAGCTCAAGACGGCGGCTGCATTTCATCTGTTCGCGCGGAACCCGGCCGATGTGGTTCTGCTGGAGGTCGGCCTTGGCGGCCGGCTTGATTCAACCAATGTGGTTGACGCGCCGGCGGCCTGCGTGATCACGCCTGTCAGCATGGACCACATGGATTTGCTCGGTGACACCTTGACGTCGATCGCGGGCGAAAAGGCTGGGATCATCAAGTGTGGCGTGCCCGTGGTTTGCGCCGAGCAGCCGGCTGAGGCGATGGCCGTGATCGAGGCGCAGGCCAGGCGCATGCGCGCGCCATTGTTTGCCGCGGGCGAGAGCTGGCATGTCAATGTCGAGAACGGGCGGCTGGTTTATTCCGATGAGCGCGGCTTGATGGATCTCACAGCGCCGCGCCTGTTCGGCCGGCACCAGTTCGACAATGCCGGTCTCGCCATCGCGACGTTGCGGGCCACCAACGCCTTCAAGATCAACCAGGCGGCGTTCGAGGCGGGGATCGTCGGTGCGGAATGGCCGGCGCGGATGCAGCGCATCGCTTCGGGCGAGCTGCTCGCTCTCGGCCCGCAGGGCTCGGAGATCTGGCTCGACGGCGGCCACAATGCGGAAGGCGGCCGCGTCGCGGCGGCCGCGCTCGGCGATCTCGAAGAGCGGGTGTCGCGGCCGCTGGTCGTGATCGCGGGCATGATGGCCAACAAGGACGCGAAAGGCTTTCTCGCCAATTTCGCCGGTCTGACCCGTCACATCATCGCGGTGCCGATTCCCGACACCGACAACGCGATGCCGGTCGACCGCCTTACGGATGCCGCGCGCAGCCTCGGCATGCGCGTCGAGCCCGCGCCCGGCGTGGAGGCCGCACTGCGCACCTTGGCGAAGCTCGCCTACGAAGTGCCGCCGCGCATTCTGATCACCGGCTCGCTCTATCTCGCCGGCCACGTGCTCGCCATCAACGGCACGCCTCCTGTATAGTCTTCGCTCCATCCGAGCTACGGGAAGACCCATGCGTTTTGCCGCGATTGCCGACGTTCACGGAAACTACCTCGCGCTGGAAGCTGTGCTCGCCGACATCCGCGCGCAAGGCGTCTCCGAGATTGTCGATCTCGGCGACATGCTGAGCGGCCCGCTTGATGCGCGCCGAACCATCGAAATCCTGATGAAGCTCGATGCCGTGCACGTGCTCGGCAATCACGATCGCTATCTGCTCGACCGTGCGCCCGAGAAGATGGGCTCGTGGGATCGCCCGGCCCATGCAGCGCTCAATGCCGCGCAACTCGACTGGCTGCGCGCGCAGCCGATGACGCGCGTCTTTCGCGAGCAGATTTTCATGTGTCATGCGACTCCCGACAATGACGAGGTGTATTGGCTCGATACCGTGCATCCCGACGGCGCGGTGGCGCTGTCGCCGCTCGATCGCATCGAGCAGTTTGCGCAAGGTATCGCGCAATCACTGATCCTGTGCGCCCACACCCATCTCGCCCGTGCCGTGCGACTTCGCGACGGAAGGCTGATCGTCAATCCCGGCAGCCTGGGCGGCCCGGGCTTCCGTGACAAGCATCCGTTCCCGCATGTCGTGGAGGCCGGCACGCCGCACGCGCGCTATGCGATCCTTGAGCTAACCGATGGTGCCTGGCAGGTCACGTTCCGCCATGTGGTCTATGATCACGAGGCGATGGCCACGCTCGCTCGCCGCAACGGCCAGCCGGAGTTGGCGAATGCGCTGGCGACGGGATGGATCGGATAGTTGCCGCTCCATCCGGGCGACCGGCTACGGCTGTTTTAGCAGCTTCATCGGATCCACCGCCTTCTGCTTCAGCTGCTCGAAGCTGCATTGCCGCGGGGCCTTGTCGGGGCGCCAGCGCAGGATCGAGGTGCCGTGGCGAAAGCGCTCGCCGCTGAAATGATCATAGCAGACCTCGATCACGAGTTTCGGTTTGAGCGGACACCACTTCGCCGAGCGCTCGGTGGACCAGCGGCTGGGGCCGCCCGGCGCGTTGCCGGTGAAGCCGGGCTCGCCGATCAACGCCTCAAGCCGATCGGTCAGGTCAGGCTTTTCCGCCGCTTTGATCGCCGAGGTGAAGCCGACATGGTGCAGGAGACCATCGTCATCGTAAAGCCCGAGCAGCAGCGAACCGACCACGCTCCAGCCGGCGATCTTGTTGGTCGCATAGCGGAAACCGCCGACCACGCAATCGGCGCTGCGGAATTTCTTGATCTTCTGCATGCCGTCGCGATTTCCCGCCTGGTAGGGCAGGTCGACGCGCTTGGCGATGACGCCGTCCGAGCCGCCGCCGGATTGCGCCAGCCATTTCTTCGCAATGGCGTAGCTCGTCGTCGCCGGTGAGAGGCGGAAGATGCTGCCTTTCAGATTGGCCTTGGCAAACGCTTCCAGCGCCGGTCGCCGCTCCCTCAGCGGTTGCCCGGCAAGCTGCTTCTCCCTGGCCGTCGCAAGCAGATCGAAGGCGAGATAGAGCGCCGGCGTCTCCTCCGAGAGTTTCTTCACGCGGCTCGCCGCAGGGTGAATGCGTTGCAGCAGCGCGTCGAAGGAAAACCCCTTGCCGTGCGGCACGACGATCTCGCCGTCGAGGGTGAAGCGATCCGCCTTCAGCTTCAGCGCCGCGGCGACGATCTCGGGGAAATAACGCGCAAGGTCTTCACCGGATTTCGAGCGCAGATCAATGCTGCCGCCGTTGCGCGAGAGCAGGCAACGAAAGCCATCCCATTTCGGCTCGTATTGCCACTCCTTGCCGCGCGGGATCGCGTCGACCGAGCGCGCCTCCATCGCCACGAGGGGGTCCGACTTTCGCGCGCGTTTTGCGGGAGGAGGAGGCAACAGGCGGGACTCATCATACGCTGGACATGTCCCATCAACGCGAAACGGCCGACTTTCGCCGGCCGTTTCCAAAAATAATCTTGCGCGCGGCGGATCAGACCGCGGAAGTGATCCACTGCTGCAGCTTCGCCTTCGGCGCCGCGCCGACCTGGCGGGAGGCCATCTCGCCGCCCTTGAAGATCATCAGGGTCGGGATCGACATCACGCCATATTTCGACGCGGTCTTCGGGCTCTCGTCGACGTTGAGCTTCACGATCTTGACCTTGTCGCCCATCGCGCCGGCGATCTCGTCGAGCGCGGGTGCGATCATGCGGCAGGGGCCGCACCATTCGGCCCAGAAATCGACGACCACGGGGCCGTTTGCCTTGAGCACTTCGGCTTCGAAATCGGTGTCAGAAACCTTACCAACGGCCATGGGAGTACCTCGTACCTGAGAGAACGGCGCGACGGGAATCGCGCCAAGATCATGGCGTCAACCTATGAATGGCTCCTTGCCGGGTCAAGGACGCTCACACCGAGATGAAGAGATGCCAGCGCCGCGTCCAGCGCGGGAGCCGAAATCTCCATATATTCAAGGGCCTCGGTCCAAAGCAGGGCGGCGCGGACAGGCTTTTGGGGATAAAGCCGCGATAGCACCGCCCGATAGAGCGCAAGCTGCCGGACATAGGCGGCGGGCGCCGCATCGGCGCTCCTGGGAGCCGCCTGATTGGTCTTGAAATCGACGATGAGGACCTCATCCGGCCGAACGACCAACCGGTCGATCTGCCCCGACACCAGCGCCCGGGCGTGGCCCGGCCGTTCCAGCCGGCCGACGATCGCGACCTCCGCCCGGCTGCCGGCCGCAAACACGGGCGCAAACCGTGGCTCGGCGATCAAGCCGAGCACCTTGTCGGCCAGCGCGGTCCGGTCGGCCTCCGCCCAATCCGCCGCGTTGCGCGCCATGAAGCCGAGCGCGGCCTCGCGTCGGCGCTCAGTGGCGATGTCGGGGAGCGATTGCAATAGCCGGTGCACCAGCGTGCCGCGTTGCAGCGCGAGCGCGCGGGACTGCACTGATTCGCCCGACTGCACGGCGCGGCCGTCCCCGGACGGCTGGCCGGAGGGGCGCACCGGATCGTCGTCGATGGTGTCGCGCGGTGCCGGCGTCCGCAGCCAGTCCGGGAGCGCGGTCGCCTGGTCCAACGAGGCCGCGGGCGTGCCCAGCGCCACGACATCCTCCGGTCGGGAGAAGCGCGTCGCCTTTCCCAGCGGCGTCTCGATCGTCTCCTTCGTCAGGCCCGAGCCGGCGAGCCCGGTGTCGACCAGATCGTACCAGCTCAGCTTGCGAACCGTCTTCATGTTGCCGGGCATGCAGCCGCCGACGATGAGCCGGTCGGCGGCGCGCGTCATCGCGACGTAGAGCAGGCGGCGATATTCGTCCTCGGTCTCCTCGAGCATCGCCTTGCGCGCCTCGACGACGGGTTTGGGATCATCCGCCTTGCGTCCGGCCCAGACCACCACCTCGCCGCCATTGCCGCGCGGGACATGGATCAGCCGCAGCCGCTGCGAATCCGCTGGCGACGATGTAGTGTCGACCATGAACACGACCGAGGCCTCCAGGCCCTTGGCGCCGTGCACGGTCATCACCCGCACCTCATCGCGCGAGATCTCCATGTCGCGCTTCACCTCGGTATCGGCCGAGCGCAGCCAGGCCATGAAACCCTGCAGCGAGGCGGGCGCCTTGCGCTCGTAGTTCAGCGCCAGCTCCAGGAACTCATCGAGCGCGTCATTGGCCTCATGACCGAGCCGGCGCAGCATGCGCGCGCGTCCGCCGTCTCCCCCGAGCAACCAGGCGTAAAAGGCGAACGGCGTCTCCTCGCGGGCTCGGATTTCGCAGGCTTCGAGGCGTCGCAGGGCCGCAGCGAATGTCTCGCTTGTCGGGGCATGTTCGCCGAGCGCGCGACGCAGCGATCCCTTGCGGTCATGGGCCAGCTGGAACAGATCGTCGTCATCGAGCCCGAACAGCGGGCTCTTCAGCGCCACCGCGAGCGCGAGATCGTCTTGCGGCAGCAGCAGCGCATCGGCGAGATTCATCAGGTCGATGATTCCGATGTGCTCGGTGAGCTTGAGCCGATCGGCGCCGGCGACCGGAACGTTGGCGTGCTTCAGCGCCTGGATCACCGCGTCGAACGCATTGCCGCGCCGGCGCACCAGGATCAGCATGTCGCCATAGCGTAGGGGACGCCGCTCGCCTTCGTGCCCGGTCAGCGTGCCGCTTTCGACCAGCCGCTTGATCTCGGTCTGGATCCGGCGCGCGAGCTTCACCTCGGGGCTGGTGGCGGCGACCCCGTCGAACGGTGCGCGCCAGCCCTCGATCTCCTGCCTGTCGTCGGCTTCCGCCAGGTCCCACAGCTCGATCACGCTGGGGCCGGCATCGCCGAGTGCATTGTGCAGGGGATGACCGGTCTCGACCGAATGGATGCTCTTGTAGATCGCGGGCTCGCGGAAGACGTGGTCCACCGAATGCAGGATCGCGGCGCCGGAGCGGAACGAATAGGTGAAGGCGACCGGATCGAATTTCAGTCCGGCCCCCGTGAACTTGCGGTGCAGTTCGCGCCGGCGCGCATCGAATTCCCGGGGCTGGGCGCCCTGAAAGGAGAAAATCGACTGCTTTTCGTCGCCGACAGCAAAGACGGTGCGGTTCAGGCCTTCGCGCGCACCTTCGCCGGCTGTGAATTCCGAGATGATGTGCGCGACGATGTCCCATTGCCGCGGGCTGGTGTCCTGGGCCTCGTCGATCAGCACGTGATCGACGCCGCGGTCGAGCTTGTAATGCACCCAGCCCGAGGAAACGCGATCGAGCATCGCCAGCGTCTTGTCGATGAGGTCGTCATAGTCAAGCAGCCCGCGCTCCTGCTTCTCGCGGCGGTAGTTTGCGGCAGCCGCGGTCGCGATATGCAGCAGGGCCGCGGTGCGGTCTCGCATGGTGACCGCACGGCGCGTCTCGATTAACCCACTGACGCGCTGCGCCTCGTTCTCGAACAGGCGGGCGACGGACGGGTTGTGATCGCAAAACTTCTTGGTCAGCACCGCCTTGCGCGGCAGCTTTTCGTCCGTGAGGAAGACGCTGAGATAGGCATCGACCTGCGCGGCGCCGGAAAAGACCATTGCCTCGCGAAGCCGGCAGGCCTGGTCGTTGTCGGACTTGCTGCCGTCCTCCAGCGCAACGGCGATGTCGTCCCAGCGCGATCGCGGCAGGAACGGACCGTCGACAATCTCGGTCTCGATGTCCTCGATCCGATCGTTCGCGTCCACCCCCAACGCCGCTGCCATCTGCGCGGCAGCCAGCTCCGCGCTGCCGGCTTCATCGGTCCAGGCCATGAAGTGATCGCGGCTCAGGCAAGCCTCGCGCACCACTTCCTTGAAGGTGACATCGGCGGCGCTCGCCATCGCGGTCAGCAGCGCGCGGCCGGTGACGCTGTCAGGATCGCGCGCGGCCTCCAGCAGCACCTTCAGATTGGCGCGCTCCATCATGTCGGTCTGGTCGCGCTCGTCGATCACGGCGAAGCGCGCGGGGACATTGGCCTCGAACGGAAACTGCTGGAGCAAACGCGTGCACAGCGCGTGGATGGTCTGCACCTTGAGCCCGCCGGGCGTCTCCAGCGCACAGGCGAACAGCTTACGTGCGTCGCGCCGCAATTTTGTAGTGGGGTGCGGGATGCCGACCGCGCGGATCGCCGCATCGAGTGCCGTGTCGTCGAGCGTCACCCAATGCCCGAGCGTGGTGAACACGCGCTCGGCCATGTTGGCGGCGGCCGCCTTGGTGAAGGTGATGCAGAGGATCTTTTCCGGCGGCACGCCCGCGAGCAGCAGGCGGATCACGCGCTGCACCAGCACATGCGTCTTGCCCGAGCCGGCATTGGCCGACACGAAGGCCGACGCGGACGGGTCCGATGCGCGCGCTTGCCTGGCGCGCACCTCATCCGGGATGGGGCGCGGTGCCTTCACCATTCCTCGATCCCCAATCCGCCGGCCGCGGACCATTCCTTGATCCGGGCGAGATCGTCATAGGCGCCGTAGCGGTTGGTCCACATCGGCAGGTTCAACGAGGTATAGGGCTGGTTCTCGTCCTCGAAGGCGCGAATCAGCGCCTCGAGCTTGGCCCTGGCCTCGGCAGCCGCGGTGTCCGGCGGCTGCGGCTCGTCGCCCTGCTTGAACTTGAGTTCGAGAATGCGTTCTTCGCCCGGCGGATTGTTGCCGCTCAGGCGAACATAGACGAGCTGGCTCACGGACGCGCCGGCATCAATGTCGGGAAAACCACCCTCGCGCAGGATCGCGGCTTCCAGCGTGAGCTGCGGCGACAGGCCCATGCGGACCTGCTTGCCGGTCGGTGGCTGGCCGGTCTTGTAGTCGAGGATGGCGTAGCCGCCGCCCCGGCGCCGTTCGATGCGGTCGGCGCGCGCGGAGAGACGGAAGCTGCGCCCATGGTCGAGCGGGATCGAGATCTCGCCGCGAGTTTCCGCGGCGATCGCCTCGATCGCGTCGCGCCGCGCCGTCTCCCATTCGCCGAACCAGCGTGCGATGCGCTGGAAGCGCGGCCACCACAGCGCCCGCGCCTCGGGTCGCTCCATCAGCGGCTCAAAGTATTTTTCGCCGATCGCGCGCAGCACGCGCGCCGGATCGTCGGGCAGATCGGTGGCGTAGCGTTCCGTGAACTCTCCGAGCGCATCGTGGATCGCCGAGCCGCGGTCGGCGGCCGACAGCGGCATGTCGACGGGATCGAGCGCGTCGAGCCGCAAAATGTGTTTTGCGTAGATCGTATAGGGATCGCGCAGCCAGTCCTCGATCCCAGTCACAGACATCCTGAGCGGCCGGGTCGCGCGTGGCGGTCGCGGCTCGGGCTGCTTGATCGGCCTCACCTCGTCGGGCTGGTCCAGCGCGGCTGCGAACTGCACGTATTTCTCGCCCGCGCGAATCGCGGCCTTCCAGTGCGCATCGCCCGCGACCGCCTCCAACCGGTGCAGGAAGCGCGAGGCAACCGCCGGGGCACCGCCAGCCTTGGCGGAGTGGGTGAGGATGACCTCGTCGCCGCCCAGCAGTTGCGCAAAATCATGCGCGGAGAGGCCGATACGGCGTTCCGGCAGATCGAGGCCCAGCTGGTGCCGCATCGGCCGGCTCAGCCACGGATCGATGCGCGGCGCCGGTGGCCAGACCCCCTCGATCAGCCCGCCGACGATGATGCGGTCGGCCTGCATCAGGCGTGATTCCAGCGGTCCGTAGATCTGGAGCCGCGCGCCTGGCCTGTCCCGCCGCCGCACCGCGCGATCGCTGAACGCGGTCTGGAACACGTCTGCGTAGTCGGGCAGCGTGACCATCAGTCCGCTGGTCGTGCCGCCGCGCAGGAGATCGTCGAAGGCGCTCGCGAGCGCGAGGCCCTCGCGGTCCTCGAAGGCCACGGAAATGCCCTGCTCGTCGCGCGACAGTTCGATCATGATCTCGCGATGCCGATGCGCGAGTTCGGCGAAGTCATACGGTTTTGATGACGCAAGACTCTCGATCGGCGCCAAGGCTTGTCGTAAGGCATCGATCAGCGCCTGGATGCGATCGAGGTCTTCCGCCTTGAGACGTGCGCGCGGCTCGGCCTTATGCAGCGCGGAGACTTCGCTGCGCCACAGCTTGGTCAGCTCCTCGCGAAAGCGATTGAATTCGCGCAAGAGGCCGGCGGTGCCTGCAGGCGGGCGCGTGCCGCGCAACAAGGCGAGCTCCAGGCCTTCGATCGCAGCCTTCCATGCGCCAGGGGCCCGGCCGAGCCGGCACAGCGGATGCTTCAACATTGCGAGCAGCGTCGGCGGCTCCAGTCCCTTGGTCGCAGCCTCAGCTGTCAGTCGGGCAAAGACGCCGGCGGAGGTTTCCATCAGGACGTCGCCGCCGGAATCGTCGAATGCGAGATCCCACCGGGTCAGCGCGGCCATCACCCGCCGCGCCAGGGCGCGATCGGGCGTGACAAGTGCGGCGGATTTGTCGAGGTGCCGCGCCTCGCGCATCGCAATGGCGATGGCGAGCGCTTCCATTTCAGGGTTGGGAGCTTCGACAACCGCGAGGTTCTTCATGCCGCCGGTGATCTTTAAGGCCACATCCGGCTGCTTCAACCGGTCGTGCCAGATCTCGGTCTTGGCCGATGGCCGCATCGATTCGGAGGCGAGCAGATCGCGACCGCCTTCCGCCGGAGGCTTGAGGATATCGACGTCGCTGCGCTTGATGCCAAAGCGATCCAGCAGCGCGTGCATGGCATATTGCGGATGGTTCGAGACCGGATGCTCCGCAAACTTGCCGAGCGCATCGCGGACGCCGCCGATGCTGCGCCAGGCATCGTCATCGAGATCAGTGTCGAGGCCGGGCAGCACCACGGCGCCATGCGGCAGCGAAGCGACTGCGTGGAGAAATCTTGCCGTGGCCGGCATCGAGCCGGTCGAACCGGCCGCGATCACGGGGCCATGGCGATGCACGGTCAGCCGCCTGGCTTCGGCATTGATCAGGAGGTCGCGGCGGGCAGCGGGTTCGATGCGTTTGATTTCGGCGAGATGACCGGGCCAGGCGATGCGCGCGATGCGCAGGAATTCGAGCGAATGCTGCCAGTAGCGGTCGAGCATATCGGGCACGAGGCCATCGAGCGCGCTCCAGTCGACGCCGCGCGTGACCATGTCGTCGATCAGCCGCGCGAGATCGGAAGCGAGCGCCAGCGTCGATGCGGGGCCGCCGACGACCAGCGGAGACAGCACCGGACCCTTGGCCCAGGCCGCGACGAGTTGCGCCAGTGTCAGCCGCCGTTCGAGCTCGCCGAGCCGCGGCGGAATGTCGAGCGGCGTTGCGCCGGAAAACTGTTCGCCCTCATCGGCGAAAGCGAGCTCATCCTCGTCGATGTCGCCGAGCGCGACGATCCGCGGCAGCACGACAGCATCCGCCTTCATCTCGTCGAGGAAGATCTCGCGGACGACGCGCATGGCGCGCCGTGTCGGCAGGTACAGTGTGGTATCCGCCAGCCGTGCCGGCTCCTTGCGTGCCTCAAAGCCCTCGACCAGCCGGCCGTCGAGCAAGCCTGAGACGACGGTGCGCAGGAACGGAACTGAGATGGGAACGCTGAAAACGCGCATGAGCTGCCTGATTCGGGAATCAGGCGCCAATATAGGGAGGCGGAGTCAAATGGTCATGGGCGGAGGTGGGATAGTCCCCGCTGTTTGCCGGACCAGAACAGGTGCCGTAGGGGACAATGGCGCAGCCCTACGCCACGCTCTCCAGAAACGCCTCTTCCGCCGCGTGCACGGCATCAGGCGTGCCGACATGCATCCAGACGCCGTCGAGGCGAAGGCCGAACAGCCGCTCCTGCTCGTTGGCACGATCGAACATCTTGGTCAGCGAGAACTCGCCCGCGGGGGCATCGGCGAAGATCGACGGCGACAAAATCGCAGCGCCGGCATAGACGAACGGAACGACCTCTTTTTCCTTGCGCTTGCGCAGGGCACCGTCGGCCAGCATGCCGTAATCGCCGCGGCCGCTATAGCCGATGCTGGTCGCCGTCGGCGCCATCAGCAGCAAAATGTCCATCCGCGCGGGATCAAAGTTTTCGGCGAGCCGCGTCAGGTTGGAGCGTACGCCGTCGATCCACAGCGTGTCGGAATTGACGTGAAAGAACGGTGCGTCCCCGAGCAGCGGCAGTGCCTTGACCACGCCGCCGCCGGTGCCGAGCACCTGGTCGCGCTCGTCCGAGATGGTCACGCGCGGATGCTGGCGGGATGCGGTGTGATCGATGATCTGGTCCGGCAGGTAATGCACGTTGACCACCGCCTCGCTCACGCCGGCCCGACCGAGCTTGTCGAGCACATGGTCGAGCAGCGGCTGGCCGGCCACCGGAACCATCGGTTTCGGCATCTTGTCCGTCAACGGACGCATGCGCAGGCCGAACCCTGCGGCGAGCACCATGGCTTTGGTCGGTTTGACGGGCATCCTTCGCTTTCTCAGACCTACTGATCTCGCGTTCGCAGCAATCCTAACATGAGGTTCGACCGACCGCACCGCGTCTTAACCGCCTTAACCACCTGCCGTGACGCTTGTACGACAGGTGTTGCCGTTACGCCCCGATGGACGTTGACCGCGTCTTTTTCTTCTTGTCGCCGAGCTTGAGAAAGTTGACGCCGATCTGGTCGCCATTGACCCAGGCGAGCTCGCAGCGTCGGTATGCAAGTCCGGTGGACGATAGCAGCAGAAAAAACTCCTTGAGATGCAAGCCTTCGACCGAGCCGTCGATGGTCAATTTGGCGCCGCTGTCGGAGACGTCCTCCATGGTGCAGTCGCGCCGCCAGGTGCCGTCGATACCCATCATCTGGGCCGCGATCCCGCGCTCGAAAACAACCCGGCTGCTGCCGCGCTGGTCCGTCTTCACCGCCATCTGCCCTGCTCCAGCCCGTAATCATCCGGCTGCTCCGCCGCCAGATTACCGGCGTCTTGGCCAACAGCCGGTAAATCGAGCCCTGAATCAGCCTTTTCAGCCCCTACTAGCCTTTTCAGCCTTGGGCCTCAGCCTTGGGCCTGCCTTTGGGGCGGCGGGACGTTGGCGAGATACCAGTCGCGCAGATGGGCGAGCGCGGGATGCGCCAGGGAGCGCTGGAGATAGGTCCAGATCCGCGGCTGGTGACGCAGATAATGCGGCTTGCCGTCGCGGCGGTTGAGGCGGGCAAAGGTGCCGAGCAGACGCGTGTTCCGCTGCGCCGACATGATGGCGTAGAGCTCGGCGAAGCCGGCCGCATCGAAGCTCGCCTCGCTGGCGCGGCGCGCCTTGATGTAGCGCGACAGCAGCGTCAGCTCGATCGCCTCGGGCACGTCGATGCGGGCGTCCTGGAGCAGCGACACCACGTCGTAGGATTGCGGCCCCAGCACGGTGTCCTGGAAATCGATCACGCCGACGCGTTCGATGCCGGTGCGATTGCTGAGCCAGATCAGATTCGGCGAGTGATAATCGCGGATGATCCAGGTCTTCGGCGCGGCCTGCGCCTTCTGCAGCAACTCGCGCCACATGGCGAAAAATTCGGCGCGCTTCGCGTCGTCCAGCGGCGCGTTGCGATCAGGCAGGTACCATTCCGGCATCAAGCCGATTTCGATCAGCAGCGCCTCGATATCGAAGACGGGAATGGCGTAGGTCTGCCGCCCGAGCGGCAGCGTTTGCGGCAGCGTCTTGCCGTGCAGCACGGCCAGCAGATCGGCCGCGGCTTCGTAGCGTTCGGCGATCGGGCGCGGCGGATCGCCCTCGATCACGCCTTCGGTGCCGAAGTCTTCGCTGATCAGGAACCCGTGGTCGAGGTCGGAATGATGGATCGCGGGCGCCGAGATTCCCTGCGCGCGCAGGCCCTCGTCGATGGCGACGAAGGGTTTGATGTTTTCGGCGAGATGCACCGCGGCGCTGTAGGATTTTCCGTTGTACATCGCAGCACCATCGGGGCGCTGCGGCGAATTCATGAGGATGACGATCTCGTCGTCGCGCTGCAGCCGCGCATAGGAGCGCGTCGAGGCGTCGCCCGCCATGCGTTTGCGCGTTGCCTCCATGTAGCCGGATGCATCGAGGAATTCGCGCAGCGCCTGCAGCCGCGCGACGATGGCGGCAGCCTTGCCATGGCCGGTGATGTCGGCGGCGCGTGCATTCGAGCCCAGCGCCGGCCGGTGCGTCAGCGCGATGTCGATGCGGTCTTGAGGCATCGCCGACGGCGCGCGCTCCGGCCATTCGATCAGGACGAGGGTTGCTTCCGGCAGCGGCGACAGCCCGATCTCTTCGAGCTCGCTCTCGTCCTCGACGCGGTAGAGGTCGGCATGCATCACCGGGAACGGTGGCAGCTCGTAGCCCTGCACCAGCGTGAAGGTCGGGCTCGGCACTTCCAGTGCATCGTCACCGGCGAGGTAGCGGATCATGGCCCGCGCCGCCGCGGTCTTGCCGGCCCCGAGATCGCCGGTGAGCGTGATGACATCGCCGGGGCCGACCAGCAGCGCGAGGTCGGCCATCAGTTGCGCAGTGGCTGTCTCGTTGTGGAGCGCGACGGCGAATGTGGTTGGCGCAGTCATTCGGCGGCGTCGCGATGCGCCGCCTGGTCGGTCGGGAAGTCACAGATCACCACCGTGCCCCTGCCCACGATCGAATCCACCCGGATATTGCCGCCATGCAGCTCGACGAAGGAGCGCACCAGCGACAGGCCGAGCCCGGCGCCGCGATGACGCGAGCCTTGCGAGCGGCTCTCGAACCAGTTGAACACCTTGTCCTTCATGTCGGCAGGTATTCCAGGCCCGGAATCTGTCACGGTGAAGACCACACTGCGTTCGGTGCGGCGGGCGCTGATGCCGACGGTGGAATCCGGTGGAGAAAACCCGACGGCGTTGGCGAGGAGGTTATAGAGCACCTGCACCACGCGCTTCTCGTCGCCGGTGAAGCTGCCGACATCGGGCGCGATCTCGACCTTGAGGCGGATGCGGTCGGTGGCGAGCCGGTCCTGGAGACCCTCGGCGGCGAGCTCGATGGTCTTGCTGACGTCGACCGGACCGAGTTCCAGCTTCATGGCGCCGGCGTCGATGGTGGCGAGATCCAGGATGTTGTTGGTCAGCGCCAGCAGCGCATTGGTCGATTTGGTGACGTAGTCGAGATATTCGGCCTGTTTCGGGGTCAGCGGCCCGGTCGAGGGATCACTGAGGAAATGCGCAAAGCCAATGATGGTGGTGAGCGGCGAGCGCAGCTCGTAGGAGACGTGGTGGACGAAATCCACCTTCATCTGGTCGGCCGCCTCCAGCGCCTCGTTGCGCTCGCGCAGAGCGCGCTCGACGTTCTCGGTGTCGGTGATGTCCTGGAACGTCAGCATCGTGGCGCCGTCGTGCAGCGGCCGGATCATGCCGTCGAGCACGCTGCCGTCCTTGCGCTCAAGCTTCAGCGGAATGTCGGCGCGGCTCTCGATCGAGGTGACGGCCTCGCGGATCTGCCGCCAAACGATCGCGTCGTCGAACAGCTGATGGCACCAGCCCTCGACCGTCTGGATGTGCGGCTCGTCGCGCATGGCGTCAGCGGACAGCTTCCACATCCGGACGAACGCCGGGTTGAACAGCTGCGCCCTGCCATTGCTGCCGAACACCGCAACGCCCTCGGCGAGGCTATCCAGCGTCTCACGCTGGACCCGGATCATGCCGTCGAAGCGGCGGGCGAGCTCCAGGCTCTCGGTGACGTCGTCGAACAGATAGGTGACGCCGCCCTCGGGATTCGGCGTGGTGACGACGGAGAGCGCGCGCCCATCGGGCAGATACCAGGTGTCCTTGGCGGCCTCGACCGCCCGATAAGCCTCGTGCAGCTTGGCCTTCCAGGCGCGGAAGTCCGGCTGCTCCGGCAATTTGCGCGCGGCGCGAAGCTTGTCGAGCACGCTGGAATCATCGGGGTTGGCGTCGAGAAAGGTGCGGTCGAGGTCCCACAGCTGGCGGTAGGAATCATTGTAGAAGGCAAGCCGGCGCTGGCCGTCGAACACGGCAACGCCCGAGGAGAGCTGGTCCAGCGTACGGCGATGCGCCTCCGCCATCCGCACCAGCGCCGAGCTCAAGGCATCCGCCTCGCTGGCATCGATGGCAACGCCGACATTGCCGCCACCGACATTGACGGCGCGCACATCATAGATGCGCCGCTCGCCGCCGATCACGATCGGCAGCCGCGAGGTGAAATTGGCCGCTTCCTTCAGTCCCCGCTCCATCGCGGTGCGGTCGGCGCTGTCGAGCAGCTCGAGCTTGCGCTCCTGGGCGTCGGTGATGCTCGCCGCCTCGGTCGCACGGACATAGGCGGGATTGGCATAAGCCAGCGCGCCGTTCTCGCCCTTGGCCCAGATCGGCCAGGGGGCGGCGGTCGCGAAGCCGCGCAACATCTCCGTCTCGTCGGAAAGTGCCTTGTAACGCAGATTGGTCTCGGCCAGATCGCGGCGGAGCCCCGAGAGTTCGCGAATCCTGACGATGGCTTGGCCACCGATGGCGCGGCCGATGGCCTCCAGCGTGTGGCCATGCGCGGTGGTGAGCGTCAGCTGGAACCCGTCGCCGCGGTCGCGCAGCGCATCGACGGCGTGATCCATCTGCAGCGCCGGTTCCGGCGGCAACCAGGTTCCAAACGCGAGCACGCGCTGGGGAGAGGAGTCGCGCGGCAGCACCATGGAGATGTCACCGGAGATCTGCGCGCGATTGTCGCCGGCCGGCCAGGAGATCAGGATCTGCGGCTCGGCGAACAGCAATGCGCCGAAGCGGTCGGCCTGGAGCTGGAGTTCCCCGATCCGGGCGCGCAGCCGCGCCTCGTTCTTCGCCGTGCGCACGCGCGTGCGCATCAGGAGGATCGCGGCGACCACCGAGAAGCCGAGCAAGGCCAGCGCGGTGGCCAGCACCGCGAGCTCCTGCCGGTTGAAATCCAGCAACGTTGAGAGTGTGTCGACGAGGTCGGCGGCCTCAGCCGGCGCAGCCGGCAGCAGCGCTGCGAGAGCGCTTCCCAACAAGCCGTTGCGCACGAGCGATGTGCACGACAGCAGCGTCCGACGCATCGACACGATCACGCCTGACATAGTTGCCCCAAGATCGCACGAATTTGCGCGCGGCGACCCCCGTCGCGCGCGAATCAAACGACAATACCCTCACCGTGACTCCACCGGTAAGAGTCCAGATCGTGAACGCAACGGCGGTCCCAAAAAAATGCCGGAGGCGGTGTTCCAATTCACGTAGTTCCTCGGGTGATTCGGCAGGATGTGCCGTGTGTTAGCGGCCGGTCGAGCCGAATCCGCCGGTCCCGCGATCGGTCGCGGACAATGTCGACACGGGAACCAGCGCGGCCTGCACCATTGGCGCGATCACCATCTGCGCGATGCGCTCGCCGCGCTTGACCACGAAGGCGGTCTGGCCGTGGTTGATCAGGATCACCTTGATCTCGCCGCGATAGTCCGCGTCGATCGTGCCCGGTGAGTTCAGCACGGTGACGCCGTGCTTGGCCGCAAGCCCGGAGCGCGGCCGCACCTGCGCCTCGTAGCCGGGCGGCAACGCGATCGCGAGTCCCGTCGGCACCAGCGCGTATTGGCCGGACGCGAGCGTCAGCGGCTCGTTCTCAGGCACCGCCGCCATCAGGTCGAGACCGGCGGCATCATTGGTCTGATAGGCCGGCAGCGGCAGCCCCTCCGCATGGGGCAGGCGTTGCAGTTCGACGGTGACTTTGGTGCTCAAGATGCGGGCTCCCGGGATTTGCCGGTCACGCTCTTTGCGATATGCGCGACCAGTTCGATGGCGACCTGTTCCTTGGTCATCGCCGGCCAGGAATCAACTGCAAGCTCGCCATCCTTCTCACCGCTCTTGCGGCTGATGAGGTGCACGGTGTTGCGGTCCCCGCCCATGACGCCGGTTGCGGGGGAGACGTCGTTGGCGACAATCCAGTCGCAGCCCTTGCGGGCAAGCTTCGACTTGGCGTTGTCGATGAGGTGCTCGGTCTCGGCGGCAAAGCCGATCACCAGTGGCGGCCGCTGGTCGGTCAGCTTGGCGATCGTCGCGAGGATGTCGGGGTTTTCGACCAGCTGGAGCGGCGGCATGCCGGCCGAAGTCTTCTTCAGCTTCTGCTCGCCTTCATTGGCGACCCGCCAGTCGGCGACGGCGGCGGCGAAGATCGCGATGTCAGCGGGGAGCGCGGCCCGCACCTGCTCCAGCATCTGCCGTGCCGATTCCACATGCTTGACTGTCACGCCCTGGGGATCGCTGAGATCGACCGGGCCGCTGACCAGGATTACCTCGGCGCCCGCGGCCTGTGCCGCGGCGGCGATCGCAAAGCCCTGCTTACCGGAGGATCGGTTGGCGATGTAGCGCACCGGATCGATCGGCTCGTGGGTCGGACCAGCCGTGATCAGCACGCGCTTGCCGGCGAGGGGGCGCGGCACCGGCGGCCGCAGCAGTCGCTCGGTGGCAGCCGCAATTTCGATCGCCTCGGACATGCGACCGATGCCGGCTTCACCGGCTTCCGCCATCTCGCCGGAATTCGGCCCGATCAGCATCACGCCGTCGCGTTGAAGTTGCGCGACATTGCGCCGCGTCGCCGCGTTGTTCCACATCAGCGGGTTCATCGCCGGCGCGAGCAGGACCTTGCGGTTGGTCGCAAGCAGGATGGCGCTGGCGAGATCGTCGGCATGGCCGTTGGCCATTTTGGCCATCAAATCCGCGGTCGCAGGCGCCACCACGATCAGGTCGCACTCGCGCGCCAGCCGGATATGACCGGCGTCGAACTCGCTCTGGGGATCGAACAGGTCGGTGTAGACGCGCTCATGCGAGAGCGCGCTCACGGCCAATGCCGTGACGAATTGTTGCGCCGCCTTGGTCAGCACGCAGCGGACCTCGATCCGCCGCTCCTTGAGCCTGCGGATCAGGTCGAGCGATTTGTAGGCCGCGATCCCGCCGCCGATGATCAGGGTGACGTTGGCCTCGGGGAGGGCGCCGCTGCGCTGGGGCGTGGGGGTGGCGGAAGCCGCGGGCGGCGCCGTGAACGGCGTCAGGGGCTCCTCGCGGCCCTCGATCAGCTCGCCGAGGATGACCCGGACCTCTTCCTCGACCGACCTGCGGTTCCTGGCCGAGCGCAGCCTAAGGTAAGTTTTGATGCCTTCATCGAGCTTGCGAATGGTCAGGCTCGCCATGACGCCCCTCCAGCACAAATGATGGCGATGCTATCATTCGCATGATTGCACTGCAATCAAAGATTCCGGACGGCGATCAGGATGCCGATGAAGGTCGCGGCGATGATCCAGAGCGCCACGGTGCGCCAACGGTTCTTGCGGCCTTCGCTGCGGCCCATCGCCGCGATGCTCTCCGGCGACAGCCGGATGCCCTCCCGGGTCATGGTCTCCAGCTGTTCGAGCACCGCAACCGAGCGCGCGGCGATATCAGGCAGGCGCATCAGGATGCGCGCGAGATCGCCGGTGCCGGAGATCGCGCCCTGGACCCGGCCGATCGGACCGAGATTGCGCTCGATCCATTCCCGCACCACGGGGTCGGCGACCTTCCAGATGTCGAGCTTGGGATCGAAGCCGCGTGCCACGCCCTCGACCACCACCATGGTTTTCTGGAGCAGGATCAGCTCGGGCCGCGTGGTCATGTCGAACAGGCCGGTGACCTCGAGCAGCAGCGTCAGCAGCCGCGCCATCGAGATCTCTTCCGCCGTGCGGTTATGAATGGGCTCGCCGATGGCGCGGATCGCTTGCGCGAAGTTCTCGACCGAGTGATGCGCCGGGACGTAGCCTGCCTCGAAATGCACTTCCGCGACACGACGATAGTCGCGGGTGATGAAGCCGAGCAGGATTTCGGCAAGGAAGCGCCGCTCCTTCATGCCGAGCCGGCCCATGATGCCGAAATCAACCGCGACGAGGCGACCGGCGTCATCCAGGAACAGATTGCCCGGATGCATGTCGGCGTGGAAGAAGCCGTCGCGCAGCGCGTGGCGCAGGAAACTCTGAATCACCTTGCGGCCGAGATCGGGCAGGTCGACCTGCGACTCGGCCAGGCGCTTGTGATCGTTCAGCGCGATGCCGTCGATCCACTCCATCGTCAGCACGTTGTGCGTGGTGCGGTCCCAGTCCACGGTCGGTACGCGGAAATCAGGATCGTCGCGCGTGTTCTCCGCCATCTCCGACAGCGCCGCGGCCTCGAGGCGCAGGTCCATCTCCATCGCGACCGAGCGCGACATGGTGTTGATGACCTCGATGAGACGCAGGCGCCGCGCTTCGGACGAATAGGACTCGGCCTTGTATGCGACGAAGAAGAAGTCGGAGAGGTCGCGGCGGAAGCGTGCGGCCACGTTGGGGCGCAGCACTTTCACGGCGACTGCCTTGCGGATGCCATCGCGCAAGACTTCGCCGCGATGCACCTGTGCGATCGAGGCCGCTGCGACCGGCGCACTGAGGCTCGCGAATACGTCCGTCAGCGGACGCTCCAGCGACGTCGCGATCACGGCTTCCGCTTCGACTTGCGAAAACGGCGGCAGGCGATCCTGCAGGCTTTCCAGATCACGCGCCATGGCAACGCCGACCACATCGGGGCGCGTCGCCAGAAATTGCCCGAGCTTGAGATAGGCCGGGCCCATCCGGGTCAGCGCGCGCGACAGCCGAGGCCCGTCCTTAGGGCCGCCCCGTTCGACGATGCGCGCAAGCTTCAGCGCGAGCTGTCCGGGCGGCGGCACCAGGCTGGGATCGACGGCGCCGAACACGCCCTCGCGCGCGAATACGAACGCGGCGCGCATCAGGCGCGCACTATGGGTTATGGCAGAGATCACAAACGCCAGCCCGAATGCAGTGCGACGATGCCGCCGGACAATATCTGCCAGTTCACGCGGGCGAAGCCGGCATTACGGATCATATCGGCGAAGGCGTTGGGTCTTGGGAACTTGCGGATCGACTCGACCAAATATTGGTAGGACTCGGCGTCACCCGTGATCATGCGGCCGAGCGGCGGGATGACCTTGAACGAGAACAGGTCATAAAGACGATCGAGTCCGGGCATCTCGACGGTGGAGAATTCCAGACAGAGGAAGCGGCTGCCTGGCTTGAGCACGCGATAGGCCTCGGCCAGCGCGAGATCGATCCGAGGCACGTTGCGAATGCCGAAAGCGATCGTATATGCGTCGAAGCTGCGGTCGGCGAAGGCGAGCGCTTCCGCATTGCCCTCGACGAAATCGACCTGGGTCTTGAGATGCCGCTTTGCGGCGCGCTCGCGGCCTACCTCCAGCATCCCGGAATTGATGTCGCAGACGGTGGCATGGAAGCCGGGGCCTGCGGCCTTGGCGGCGCGGAACGAGATGTCGCCGGTGCCGCCGGCAACGTCGAGCAGCGCGAACCGCCGGTCGCCTCGCGGCGGGTCGAGCGCGGTGATCATGATGTCCTTCCAGACCCGATGCAGGCCACCGGACATCAAATCGTTCATCAAATCATAGCGCGACGCCACGCTGTGAAACACATCGTTCACCAGCGTCTGCTTGTCGCCCAGGGGGACGTCCCTGAAGCCAAAATGCGTGGTTTCGCCCGGCCGATCCATTACTCTACTCCACGAGGCGGACCATAGCGCGCCCGCCGCAATGGCGCTATCACACCGCCCTCATAAGGTGAATGCCTGACCATGCCCGAATTGCCCGAAGTCGAGACCGTCCGCCGCGGCCTTCAGCCTGTCATGGAGGGTGCGAAAATCCTGGTCGCGGAGACCCGCAGGCCCGATTTGCGCTTTCCTTTCCAGCCGGATTTCGTGGCCCGACTGAAGGGGCAGGTCGTCACGGGGCTCGGCCGCCGTGCAAAATATCTCATGGCCGATCTCGCCTCCGGCGACGTGCTGTTGATGCATCTGGGCATGTCGGGTTCGTTTCGCGTCATCAAGCCGGACAACGAGGCTCAGCCGGGCGAGTTTCACTATCCGCGAGCCAAGGACTCCGCGCACGATCACGTGCTGTTTCGGATGTCCTCCGGCGCCGACATCATCTTCAACGATCCGCGCCGCTTCGGTTACATGAAAGTGATCGCGCGCAGCGCGCTCGACGAGGAGCCGCTGCTGCGCGGGCTCGGGCCCGAGCCGCTTGGCAACGAATTTGACGCCGCGATGCTGGCGCGATCCTGCGCCGGCAAGACCACGAGCCTGAAAGCCGCGCTGCTCGATCAGCGCGTGGTCGCCGGGCTCGGCAATATCTATGTCTGCGAAGCCCTGCATCGCTCGCATCTGTCGCCGCGCCGGATCGCCGCGACGTTGTCGACCAAGGCCGGACAACGCAAGGGCGTTGCCGGGGGCGAGCCGACCGACCATGCAAAGCGACTGGTCGGCGCGATCCACACCGTGCTGAACGACGCCATCAAAGCCGGCGGCTCCAGCTTGCGCGATCATCGCCAGACCTCGGGCGAGCTCGGCTATTTCCAGCACTCGTTCAAGGTCTACGATCGCGAGGGCGAGAAATGCACCACGCCGCGATGTGGCGGCATCGTCAAGCGTTTTACGCAGAACGGCCGGTCGACCTTCTGGTGTCCGAAATGTCAGAAGTGAAAATCAGGCTCGTATCCGAGAGGTCGTAAGTTCAGCGGCGGTGACGAGCCCACCACGACCGTCATTGCGAGCGCAGCGAAGCAATCCAGAATCTTTCCAACGAAGCAGTCTGGATTGCTTCGTCGCAAAGCTCCTCGCAATGACAGCGGAGATAGGGTTTCCCAAAAACGCGAAGCGAAGCAATCCGGCCGGGCTGGTGGCCGGATTGCTTCGTCGCTAAGGCCCTTCCGGATGGTGAAGGTCCGGCTGCCATCCGAGCGATACCCCCGCTCAGGACGCCAGTATCGTAGTTTCATCGGCGGCCAGCTCGGCGGCGACGTGCAACATTCCATCCGCGGCCGCGATGACCTGGTCGATCAAGACATTGGTGGTGACGTCGAGCTCGAGCCGGGTCTCAATCCAATGCCAGAGGCCGCGGATCTCCTCGGTCGACTTGCCGTTCGGCGCGAATTCGCTCACCGCAAGGCCGCTGGCGAGCGAGTCCTGGTGATCGTTGCGCATCACGATCAGGGGACGCGCGAGCACCTCGGCGAGATCAAGCGCTGCTTCCTCGGCGAGCGTGTTGGCGGCGTTGTCGATGCGCTGGCCGCGGATCGGGGTTTGGTTCAGCACGAAGCTGTAAGGCCGCTTCCAGGCGCGCGCGACGCTCAGCGTCGAAACGGTGGCTTCGATGTCGGCGACGCTCGGGCGTGCCGGGATCAGGCAGAGGTCGGAATGGCGGATCGCGGCGGTGGTCGCGGCGCTGAGGCCGGCGGCGGTATCGACGATCGCAATCTGGAGACCGCCGTCGGCGAGCATCTTCAGGCGCGGCTCGATATCGGCGGCGTGATAGATCGGCTCGACGACGAGATCATCGGTGGTGCGGCGGCGCTGCCAGTTCGACAGTGTGCCCTGCGGGTCGGTTTCGATCAGGCGAACGGTGAAGCCGGCCTGCTTGGCTGCCAGCGCGAGGCCGATGGCGAGCGTGCTCTTGCCGCTGCCACCCTTTTGGGTGGCCAGTGCGATCGTGTGCATTGAAGATCAATCCTTTGGAGTGCTTGGGTCTCGGGAAACGCCACGCGAACGTGCATCGATCTCGATGCTGAGCTCTTCTCGCTCAGGACGTGCCGGCCCGATCCAAAGGAGATCGCCGAGGTCCGAATCAGCAGTCACGATGATGGCGGAATCGGGAATACCAGCGAATCCGTACCATTACTGGACCCGTACTCGTACGTGTGCTGTGCTTGCAGCCGTGAATAATAAGGACAAGCGGCATGGGCGGAAACTGGCGCGACCGGACGACGGCGAATTTCGAATGCCAGAAGATGCCCGCGGTATCGAGCCGCGGCATGGTGGTCAGCAACCATCCACTGGCCTCCAGCGCCGGCGCGGAGATGCTGGCCGCCGGCGGCAACGCCATCGAGGCCGCGATAGCGACCCTGTTCACGCTGACCGTGGTCGAGCCGATGATGGTGGGCATCATCGGCGGTGGCATGGCGCACATCCGGCTCGCCGACGGCAGCCACCGTTTCATCGACGGGCAGAGCACCGTGCCTGCGGCGGTGCTTGACACCAGCTACACCCCCACGCCGGGTTCCGCGCATGATGTGTTCGACACCGTCGGCAATGAAAATCTCAACGGACCAAAGGCGGTCGCTACGCCGGGCTCGCCGAAAGCCTGGTGCGAGACGCTGCGCTGCTTCGGCACCATGAGCCTTGCCGACGTCATGCAGCCCGCGATCAAGCACGCCGCGCGCGGCTATGCGACGACACCCTATCTGCACGAATGCATCACCGAGAGCGCCGCCGAGATGCGCAAGGACAAGCCGATCGCGGCGATCTATCTGCCAGACGGCGAGCCGCTCAAGGTCGGCGAGCGCGTGGTACAGGCCGAGTATGCCGAGACGTTGCGGCATATCGCCGACCACGGCGAAAAGGCGCTCTATGAGGGGCCGCTTGGCGATATCCTGGTCGACTATATGGAAAAGGCCGGCGGCTTCATCCGGCGCAACGATCTCACCAGCTACAAGACCGTCGAACGGCAGCCGATCCGCGCCGATTACCGCGGCTGGACTATCTTTGGCCCGCCGCCGCCCGCGGCTTCCGGCGTGCATATCGCACAGATGCTGAACATCCTGGAAGGCTACGACATCCAAGGCCTCGGCTTCGGTACGCCCGAGACCATCCACTATCTTGCCGAGGTCCTGAAGATCGCATTCGCCGACCGCGCCGCGGCCAGCGGCGATCCTGATTATGTCGGCGTCCCCGTGGAGCGGCTGACCTCGAAGGCCTACGCCGAGGAGCGCCGCGCTGCGATCGATCCGGCACGGGCGCAGAGCTGGGGCGCCGGCGTGTCGCAGCTTGAAGGCGCTCACACCACGCACATGACGGCGGCGGATGCGTTCGGCAACGTGGTTGCGACCACGCAGACCATCAACAATCTGTTCGGCGCCAAGATCATGATCCCGGGCCTGGGCGCCATCGCCAACAACTACATGAACCTGTTCGATCCGCGTCCAGGCCACGCCCTGTCGCTGGCGCCGGGCAAGCGGGTGACGACCTCGATGTCGCCGATGATGGCACTCCGTGATGGAAAGTTGCGCTATGCGCTCGGCTTGCCCGGCGGAAAACGAATCTTCCCGAGCGCGATGCAGGCGCTGCTCAATCTGATCGACCACGGTATGAGCTTGCAGGAAGCAGTCGAGGCGCCGCGGGTCTGGACCGAAGGCAATGCGCTTGAGGTCGAGCAGAGGGTGCCGGAGAGCGTGCGCGCGAAGCTCGCGGAGCTCGGCCACAAGGTGCAGCCTGTCGCGGCAGTCGCCGGCGGCATGAATGGTATCGCCTTCCACGACGACGGCACCATGAGTGGCGCCGCTTGCTGGCGTGCGGACGGCACGCCGGTCGGGATCTCGGGTGGTCTTGCGAAGGCCGGGATCAGGTTCAGGCTGAGCTAGGTCTCATGCCCCGGACGCAGCGCAGCGCTTCTTCAGCGGCGCGCATTTCATGCCGCACCGCGCCCGGGACACGAGAGCTACTTGCGCACGCAGATCACGCGCACGACAGCGGCTTTCGCATCTGTGGACGTTCCGTTCGCCGCGACACCGTTCGCCTTCAGGAAATCGCGCACCGTCTCCGCGGAGACCATCACCGCCTGCGACGCCGGCACCGACGTCGCGGGGCCCGCAACCATCGCCGGCTTCAATAGTGCGATGCCGGCGAACTTGCCGTCGCCGTCGATGGCGGGGCTGCCGGAGAAGCCGACAGACGGTGGCGGTGAGAGTGGGGAATCGCCACCACCGACGGATGCCAGCGTAGCCTTGAGGCTCGACACACCCGCGGCTCCGCCCTGGCTCTGCGGATCCGCGATACCGATGACATCGACACTCGTCTTCGCTGCGCCGGCCGCGAGGTTGAGGGGCTTCAGGCCGCGGGCGCCGTAAATATGCAGCAGCGCGAGGTCGTGTTCCCGGTCCTCGGCGAGACGGTCGGCGCTGCCATAGCCGGCGATCGTGATCGCGAGGCAGCTATCAGTGACGAGGCGGTCCGTGAGGATCGCGCCATCGTCGCTGACGACAATGCCGGTGCCATATTCGACGGTCTTGCGTGGCGGCGGCCCCGCCTGTGGCCCCGACGGAAACGCGTTGAAGGCGCTCGACATCGCGATCACGACCGGCTCGACCGTGTTCTCGGTCGCCTGATCGTAGAGGATCGTCATGATGCGGACCTCGTCACCCCTGGAGGTGCCGCGCAAATAGAATTTCTTCAGGCCCTGCAGACCCGACAGCACGAAGAAGTCGGGCTTTACCACGGTGTAGTCGACCTTGCGACCCGGCTCTTTCTTCTCCGCTTCGGCAAGCTTGGCTGTGGTCGGGTTCGCCTCCTTGCGGCGGCTGAGCAGAACCTGCACCGTGCCAGTGGGCGAGGTCCATTTCGAGCCGTTGGCGTCGGTCGCCTGCTGCGGCACCAGCTTTGAGGGAATGCCGAGCCGCGCGCCGCTGGTCATTTCCGTCACGATCTTCCAGCCGACGCTGTCCTGTTTGCGGCGCGCGGTCTCGGCGAGCGCTGCGCGTTCCTGCGGATTGAGCACGCCGGTCGCCTTGCCGCCCTTGGCCTTCTGATACTCCTTGATGGCCTCGACCAGGCGCGCGCTGACGTCGCCGGTGATGGCGCCGTTATACTGGCCGACCCAGGCGAGGTCGGACTGCAGCGACAGCCGCTCCGCCTGCGCCATGGCATCGGCCGTCGCAGCCGGCGTCTGCAATGCAGGAGGCCGGATCGGAACGGTCTGGACCGGCTTCGGCTTGGTGCCGGGAAGCTGCGGTGTCGTCATCTGGGCGTTCGCGCCTGTCGCAGCCGCAAACATCAGTGTTGCCGCAAGCATCGATCTCATGACAAATCCAGCCCGCCCATTGAACGCAATGCCATTGAAGCACATCTCGTTGGTCGCGAACAATGTTGCGGTGGTTCAGACCGGCAGGAGAGGTCTAGCTCCTCATCCTGAGGAGCCGCGTAAGCGGCGTCTCGAAGGATGAAGGCCGTGCAGCCGCAGCGGGGCCTGCATGGTTCGAGACGGCGCTTCGCGCCTCCTCACCATGAGGAGAGGATCTGGAAGGATAACGATGCTGAGCCCGGACGAACTCGAACGTTATGCCCGCCATATCGTGCTGCGCGATGTCGGTGGCCCCGGCCAGGCTGCGCTGAAGCGGGCCTCCGTGCTGGTGATCGGCGCCGGCGGGCTCGGTGCGCCCGCTTTGATGTATCTGGCGGCCGCCGGCATCGGTACGCTCGGCGTGGTCGATGACGACGTGGTGTCGCTGTCGAACCTCCAGCGCCAGGTCATTCACACCACGCCCGATATCGGCCGGCACAAGGTCGAGAGCGCGGCCGAACGGATCTCGGCGCTCAACCCGCATGTCCGCTTCGTCGGTCACGCCACCTGGCTCAATGCCCACAATGCGCTGTCGCTGATCGGGGACTATGACCTCGTGCTCGACGGCTCCGACAATTTCTCGACCCGCTATCTGGCCTCGGACGCCTGCTTCTTCGCCAAGAGGCCGCTGATCACGGCGGCGCTCGGCACCTTCGATGGCTCGCTGACCACCATCCGCGCGCATGAGACAAACGAGCAGGGCGAATTCAATCCGACCTATCGCTGCCTATTCCCGGAAGCGCCGCCGGCCGGGACCGTGCCGGCGTGCGCGGAAGCCGGCGTCATGGGCGCGCTCGCGGGCGTGATGGGCTCGATGATGGCGCTGGAGGCGATCCGCGAGATCGTCGGCTTTGGCGACGGCCTCGTCGGCCGCCTCCTGATGATCGATGCGCGCGCGATGCGCTTCGAGACGCTGCGTTACGCGCGCGATCCCGCCAATCCGCTCAATGGCGATGGGCCTGTGATCACCGATCTCAGCGCCCATCGCACTTGATTGCAGACGTTATGCTGTGGCCGGCTTCTCGCTGTCGAGATGCGCCATCTGCTCGGCGGCGTAACGCGTGCCGGCAGCGACATCGGGCGGGAAGGCCGTTGCCAGCACGGCGAGATGAGCCGGCGTCAGCGTGACCTTGGCCGCGCCGAGTGCTTCGGTGAGGCGGTTGCGGGTGCGGGCGCCGACCAGCGGCACGATCTGCTTGCCTTGCGCCGCCACCCAGGCGATCGCGACCTGTGCCGGCGTCGCGCCAATCTCAGCGGAGATGGCGCGCAGCTGCTCCACCAATGCGAGATTGGCATCGAGATTCGATCCCTGGAAGCGCGGCGTCATCAGCCGGTAGTCCTTGCCTGTCTTGCCGGAGTCCTTCGACCAATGGCCGCTGATGAGGCCGCGCGCCAACACGCCGTAAGCCGTGATGCCGATGCCGAGCTCGCGGCAGGTCGTCAGGATGTCGCGTTCGATGCCACGCTCGATCAGCGAATATTCGATCTGAAGATCGGCGATCGGGTGCACGGCATGCGCGCGGCGGATGGTGGCGGAGCCGACCTCGGACAGGCCGATATGTTTGATGTAGCCGGCCTTCACGAGATCGGCGATGCCGCCGATGGTCTCCTCGATCGGAATGTTGGGATCGAGCCGCGCCGGACGGTAGACGTCGATGTAGTCGGTGCCGAGCCGCTGCAGCGAATAGGCGAGGAAGTTCCTCGTTGCGGCCGGCCTCGTGTCCATGCCGGTGAATTCGCCAGCAGGACCGCGCAGCGCACCGAACTTGACACTGATCTGCACCTTGTCGCGCGGCACCTCCTTGAGCGCTTCGCGCACCAGCATTTCATTGTGGCCCATGGCGTAGAAATCGCCGGTGTCGACCAGGGTGATGCCGGCATCCAGTGCGGCGTGGATCGTGGCGATGCTCTCGCCGCGATCGGCGGGGCCGTAGACCTCGGACATGCCCATGCACCCGAGACCGAGAGCGGAGACGGTGGAACCGGTCGAACCGAGTTTGCGCTGTTCCATGATGGCTCTCCTCGAAAGGCGCTGACTGCGCCGCGTGACGAGGCCTGATATGCGCTTGATCGATTGCGCCGATAAGCTGGACAATCGAGAATGGCTTGTTCACATTAACGAACAATGGCTGAGCCCGACCTGCGTGATCTCGACGTCTTCATGGCGGTCGCCCGCACCCGCAATTTCCGGCGCGCGGCGATCGATATTCGTGTGTCGGTGTCGAGCCTTAGCCAGCGATTGCGGGACCTGGAGGAGCGCCTCGGCGTCCGCCTGATGAACCGCACCACCCGCAGCGTCGCCCTGACCGAGGCGGGCGAGCTGCTGCTGTCGCGCGTGGCTCCGGCGCTGCGCGATGTCGGCGACGCCCTCGATCAGGTCCGCGGCCTGCGCGAGATGGCCTCGGGCCGGCTGCGCATCAACGCGCCGCCGCCCGCGGTCGATCTCGTGCTGGCCCCCATGATCGGGCCGTTCCTCAAGGCCTATCCGCAGGTCGACCTCGACATCGTCTCCGAGAGCGGGTTCGTCGATATCGTCAGCGCGGGCTTCGATGCCGGCGTGCGTTATGGCGAGCATCTCGCGCAGGACATGGTCGCGATCTCGCTCAGCGGCCCGCAGAGCTATGTCGTGGTCGCTTCGCCCGATTACCTCGCGCGCCGCGGCAAGCCGGAGCATCCGAAGGATCTGCTCGACCATGATTGCATCCGTGCCCGCTACTCCAGCGGTGTCATGCACGATTGGGAGTTCGAGAAGGCCGGCCAGCTCGTGAAGGTCGATCCGCCGGCAAAGCTGATCTCGACCAACATGGGCCTTTCCATGCGCGCCGCGCTCGACGGCGCCGGCATCTGGGCGACGCTTGATGGTTATGTCGGCGAAGCCCTGAAGTCCGGCGCGCTCGTCAGTCTGATTCAGGATTGGTGCGAGCCGTTTCCCGGGCCGTTCCTGTACTATCCAAGCCGGCGACAAACGCCGCCGGCGCTGCGGGCCTTTATCGATTTCGTTGCCGACTGGCGCAAGCGCGAAACACGCAGCAAATAGACGTCAGAGCATGCTCGGCAGCACGCGGTCCGGCGGCTTGTGGGCGTCGAGGAAGGTGCGGATGTTGATGATCACCTTCTCGCCCATCTCGACCCGGCCCTCGATCGTGGCCGAGCCCATATGCGGCAGCAACGTCACCTTGCCGGCCTTGGCGAGCCGCACCAGCTTCGGATTCACCGCGGGCTCGTGCTCGTAGACATCGAGGCCGGCGCCGCCGATCTCGCCGCCTTCGATCAGCTTGATCAGGGTGTCCTCGTCGGTGACCCCGCCGCGCGCGGTGTTGACGATGTAGGCGTCCTTGCGAATAAGCTTCAGCCGGCGCGCCGACAGCAGATGGTAGGTCGCCGGCGTGTGCGGACAGTTCACCGAGATGATGTCCATCCGTGCCAGCATCTGGTCGAGGCTTTCCCAATAGGTCGCGCCCAGCTCTTCGGCGATCTTCGGCGCCACCGGCCGACGATTGTGGTAGTGGATCTGCAAGCCGAAGGCGCGGGCGCGGCGTGCGACCGCCTGGCCGATCCGGCCCATGCCGATGATGCCGAGGCGCTTTCCGCCGATGCGATGACCGAGCATCCAGGTCGGCGACCAGCCCGGCCATGGTTTTCCTTCCGTCAGAATCGAGGCGCCTTCGATCATCCGCCTGGGCACGGCGAGGATCAGCGCCATGGTCATGTCGGCGGTGTCTTCGGTCAGAACTTTCGGCGTGTTGGTGACGGTGATGCCGCGGGCATGCGCGGCCTCGACATCGATGTTGTCGACGCCGTTGCCGAAATTCGCGATCAGTTTCAACCTGCAGTCGGGCTGGTTGACGATGTCGGCGGAGATGTGATCGGTCACGGTTGGGACCAGCACGTCGGCGGTACGGGCGGCTTCCGCGATCTGCTCGGGCGACATCGGCGTGTCGTCGAGATTGATCCGCGCGTCGAACAGCTCGCGCATCCGGGTCTCGATCGAGTCCGGAAGCTTGCGCGTCACCACGACGAGGGGCTTTTTCTTCACCGACATGTCCTGCCCTCATGAGGCGTTGCGAGCCGCCTCTGTCGCCAAAGGCCGGCCGTTGAGGCCTCATTAACCCGGTTGTTCGACACTGCGCTTGCCGTGTCGTCCCCGGCGTTTCCTTCAAGCTCTCCCGACATTTCCGGCCGGAAAATCGGGACAAACCGGTTGTTCAGATGTCCGTCCTCTCTAGCAGAAGGCGGGGCCAAGACAAGAACCACGGGTAAAGGGCTCGGGAACACCCGCGTGGGGCGGGGTCAGGGGCGACAGCGGCCTGGTTTGGGAATTTAGGGGCGAGGGATCGGCTCGGCCGGACCTTCGACAGGAGACGGGTTGATGGCGTTGGGGCGTTTTTGTTCGGTGATGGCGCTCGTTTGCACCTGGTTGAGCGCTTCGGTCAGTCCCGGGCATTCGGCAAAGGACAACACCCCTCAGACGGCCTCGGGCCTCCCGGTGCCGCGCTACGTCAGCCTGAAATCGGATCACGTCAACGTCCGCGCCGGCCCGACCAAGGACAACGACGTCGCCTGGGTCTACACCCGTTCCGGCCTGCCGGTCGAAATCACCGCCGAGTTCGAGAACTGGCGCCGGGTCCGCGATTCCGAGGGCGCCGAGGGTTGGGTCTATCACTCGCTGCTGTCGGGCCGCCGTACCGCTGTCGTCACCATGAAGCACAAGGACGAGCTCGCGCCGATCTACGACCGCGCCGATCCCGAGAGCGCGGTTGCGGCCAGGCTCCAGGCCGGTGTCGTCACCCAGGTGAAGAAGTGCACTGCAAACTGGTGCCGCGTCAGCGGTAACGGCTTTGACGGCTGGATCCAGCAGGAGCGCCTCTGGGGCGTCTACTCGGACGAGCAGGTGAACTGATCTGGGCGGGAGCGGAGCTGTTGCTCCACCGTCATGCCCGGGCATCCACGCATTTTTTGACGCCTGACCGAATAACGTGGATAGCCGGGACAAGCCCGGCCATGACGATCAAATCAGCAGTTCAGGATAGATCTCAGCGCTTCTTGCGCAACCGTACGACCATGTCGATGCGGGCGATCTCGTAACCCGCGGGCACCTCAGGCATCTTGGACAGCGCCAGATGCGGATCCTCGATGTCGACCAGCTCATGGCTGTTCTCGAGGTAGTAGTGATGGTGGGTCGTGACGTTGGTGTCGAAATAGGTCTTGGTGCCGTCGACGCTGACCTGACGCAGCAGACCGGCATCGGTGAGCTGGTTCAGCGTGTTGTAGACGGTCGCGAGCGAGACCGGCACCTTGGCCAGCGTCGCTTCCTCGTAAAGCATTTCAGCCGTGAGGTGACGTGCACCCTTGCCGAACAGGAGCCAGCCGAGCGCCATGCGCTGGCGCGTGGGGCGAAGCCCTGCGGACTGGAGCATTTCGTTGACGTCGTGCCACGGGCAGCCGGTCAACGCCGGCTGGCGGCCGGACATAAGAGCCGCCGCATGGGCCTCTTCGTCGCGATGGGGCGCGTTATTTTCGTTCATTTCCAGCTTCGGGCACGCGTGAACACTGTCGTTGCCCAACATATATGGAGAGATAGATGCAGATGCAAGTTTCTCGCAACTAGAGTGGTTCTAATCAGGCAGGGAACCGGGGTGGCGGCCCGTCATTTTACCTTCATGAGAGCGCTTTGCTACCCGAAATGGCCTGTGTTAGAGAGCCCGCGGTTCCGCTTAACCCATTTTGGCGCGACCCGGCATTGAGGGCCGCTCGCTATCCATCCAGGGTCCTTCGGTATTCTCGCTGACAATGGCAACAGATGTCGCCTTTCGAACAGGATGGGGCCCATTTTCGCCGGAAACGCCGCTCAATCGGGGTTTGAACACAAAGGCTTCCGCATGCTGAACAGGCGCAACGGTTACGAATATGAAGATCTGCTGGCATGTGCCCGCGGCGAGATGTTCGGCCCTGGCAATGCGCAATTGCCGCTGCCGCCGATGCTGATGTTCGACCGCATCACGGACATCAGCGAGACCGGCGGCGAATTCGGCAAGGGGGTGGTGCGCGCCGAGCTCGACGTGAAGCCCGACCTCTGGTTCTTCGGCTGCCACTTCAAGAACGATCCGGTGATGCCCGGCTGCCTCGGGCTCGATGCGCTGTGGCAAATGGTCGGCTTTTATCTGGGCTGGAGCGGCGGTGAAGGTCGTGGTCGCGCGCTTGGCCTGAACGAGCTGAAGTTCAGCGGCCAGGTGCTGCCGGAGGCCCGCAAGGTTGTGTACAACATCGATATCAAGCGCGTGATGCGTTCAAAGCTGGTGCTCGGTATCGCCGACGGATGGCTTTCGGTGGATGACCAGATTATCTATCGCGCAAAGGATTTGAAGGTCGGCCTGTTCAAGCAGGGCACGAGCCTGGGCTGAGCGCATCACCACGAAGACAACGATTGAGGCGAGGCTGTCATGAGGCGGGTTGTGGTCACCGGGATGGGCATTGTCTCCTCCATCGGAAACAACACCCAGGAAGTGCTTGCGAGCCTTCACGAGGCGAAGTCGGGCATTTCGCGGGCTGAGAAATATGCCGAGCTCGGCTTCCGCTCCCAGGTGCAGGGTGCGCCAACGCTCGATCCTTCGACGGTAGTCGACCGCCGCGCCATGCGTTTCCTCGGTCAGGGCGCGGCGTGGAATCACGTCGCGATGGAACAGGCGATCCAGGATTCCGGTCTTTCGCCCGACGAAATTTCCAATATTCGCACCGGCATCATCATGGGCTCCGGCGGTCCGTCGGCGCGCACCATCGTCGAAGCCGCCGACATCACCCGCACCAAGGGACCGAAGCGTGTCGGGCCGTTTGCAGTGCCGAAGGCGATGTCCTCCACGGCCTCCGCAACGCTTGCGACCTGGTTCAAGATCAAGGGCGTGAACTATTCGATCTCGTCGGCCTGCGCGACGTCGAACCATTGCGTCGGCAATGCCTATGAAACGATCCAGATCGGCAAGCAGGACGTCATCTTCGCCGGCGGCTGCGAGGAGCTGGACTGGTCGCTGTCGGTGCTGTTCGACGCCATGGGCGCGATGTCCTCGAAGTACAACGACACGCCTGCGACGGCCTCCCGTCCCTACGACGTCAACCGCGACGGCTTCGTGATTGCCGGCGGCGCCGGCGTGCTGGTGCTGGAAGAGCTCGAGCATGCCAAGGCGCGGGGCGCACGCATTTACGGCGAGATCGTCGGCTATGGCGCGACGTCCGACGGCTACGACATGGTCGCACCATCAGGTGAGGGCGCCGAGCGCTGCATGCGCATGGCGATGTCGACCGTGAAGACCAAGGTCGACTACATCAATCCGCACGCGACATCGACCCCGGCCGGCGATCCGCCGGAGATCGACGCACTCCGCAGGGTGTTCGGAAGCGGCGAGAAGTGCCCGCCGATCTCGGCGACCAAGGCGCTGACCGGTCACTCCCTGGGCGCAACCGGCGTGCAGGAAGCGATCTATTCGCTGCTGATGATGAACAATGGTTTCATCTGCGAGAGCGCCCACATCCAGGAGCTCGACCCCGTGTTCGCCGACATGCCGATCGTGCGCAAGCGCATCGACAACGTCAAAATCGGCACCGTGCTGTCGAACTCCTTCGGCTTCGGCGGCACCAACGCCACGCTGGTGTTCAGCCGGCTGGATGCGTAATTTTGGCACGCTGTCATGCCCCGCGAAGGCGGGCATCCAGCACGCCGCAACTTCTCGATTTGCAGTAATCGCCTCGAAATACTGGATCGCCTGCCCCAGTGCGCAAGTGCGCGCAAGGCGGGCGATGACGCCGGAATAATGGGAGCTATCAGGCAATGGAAGGCTTAATGAAAGGCAAGCGCGGTCTGATCATGGGCATCGCCAATGATCATTCGATCGCCTGGGGCATGGCGAAGACGCTGCATGCCCACGGCGCCGAGCTTGCCTTCACCTTCCAGGGCGAGGCGCTGGGCAAGCGTGTTAAGCCGCTGGCGGAGCAGCTTGGCGTCGACATGGTGCTGCCCTGCGACGTCGAGGACATCACCAGCGTCGACGCCACATTCACGGCCTTGCGCGAAAAGTGGGGCCGGCTGGATTTCGTGATCCACGCGATCGGCTTCGCCGACAAGAACGAGCTCAAGGGTCGCTACGCCGACACCAGCCGCGAGAATTTTTCGCGCACCATGGTGATCTCCTGCTTCTCCTTCACGGAAGTGGCAAAACGCGCCGCCGAGCTGATGACGGAGGGCGGCAGCATGATCACGCTGACCTTCGGCGCCTCGGAACGCGCGATGCCGAACTACAACGTGATGGGCGTGGCCAAGGCGGCGCTGGAAGCCTCGGTGCGCTATCTCGCCTCGGATTTCGGACCGCGCGGCATCCGCGTCAACGCGATCTCCGCCGGCCCGATCCGCACGCTCGCCGGCTCCGGCATCGGCGAGGCGCGCGCCATGTTCGCCTTCATGCAAAAACATTCGCCGCTCCGCCGGGGCGTGACGCTCGACGAGCTCGGCGGCTCGGCGCTGTATCTGTTGTCGGATCTCTCCGGCGGCGTGACCGGCGAGATCCACTATGTCGATTCCGGCTACAACACCGTCCTGATGCCGCGGCCGGACGATTTGAAGGCGCAGGATTAGCTCTCGTAGAGTGGGCAAAGGCGCGCAAGCGACGTGCCCACGATTTCTCAATAATCGAGACCAGTTCCTGCTGCGAAGGACGTGTCGATCAGCGCGCGTCGCTGTTGCGCGCCGCTCGTTGAACCCCGATCAGCAGCGGCAGCGTCTTGTCGAGGCTTTCCGTCAGCATGGCACGCACGTCGTCGCGCAGTGCGGGATTGTCGGCGGCATCTTCAGGGCGGGTTGGAAACGATTCTGCGGGTAGTTCGCGATAGGGGCCGCCGATTTGCACGCCCAAGAGCCTCTGCACCATAAGGGAATGATGCGTGTTGATCAGCGCAGAACTCTGTCTGACAACGGAGAAGTCGCGCCCATCGAAGATGCGGACAAACGCCAGGGCGTAGAGATAGATGCGACGCCCGAGCACCACATCATGGTTGAGGATGCCGAAGCCGCGGACCGTATAGTTGGATGATCCGAAAGGGCTGATTGAATTGAGGATCTGGATGTAGTGCCGGCAATTCGTTCCTTTCACGACGTCGCGCATGTATTGGGCCAGCTCCGCATTGAGATCGCGGAACAACCTGTCCTTCAATGTGTCCTTGGACTCATCGCGGGGAGGAAATTTCGCCGGGTTGTAGGGGATTCTCAGAACGGACACGCCGGCAGGGATCGTGGCGCGAATCCGCGCGAAGATCAGATCATTGAGTCCCCAGCCCGGGATCGGGACGACCGTCTTCTTGTGCTGAAATACGGTCAGGCCGGTCGTCAGCACGGTGAACTCATCGCCGGTGGTGACGACGACACCGAAGTCGCACGGGCCGCCGACCACGGGAGCGGGTTTGCCCGTCGCTTCACGCCGCGTGGTCGTCTTGTTGTTGCTTTGCTTGACGGCTGATCCTGCCGTTTCCGCCCCTGGTGGTACCAATTTGGTCTGCGCCCAAGCAGATGTCGAAAAGCACCACGCGACGGCCGCAAGGACGACGAGCCGGGCCAAAACGTCAAATGCAGCCCAGCCGCAGGAAGCTGACGAGCGATAGTCTTTGTCGCGTCCCCTCGGCAAAGGCGCTTACTCGCCCTTGATATACGCGGGTAGATACCTGTCCAGCTGGGCCGTGAGCAGACTGCGTGTGCTGTCACGCAGCAATGCACTGCTGGTCACCTGTTCAGGGGTCTTGGGAAATTCGAGATTGTTGAGGATTTGCATATTGTCGTTCTTGTTGGAGAAACTCGAAGCAATCACATCGCCGAAGCTGCGGGTAGGCGCCCGATGGATGTCGAAAGTCCGTCCGTCAAAAACGTTTATGCGGAAATAGGAAACCACGACGCCGCGCCCGGAAGGGCTCGCCCAATTCTTGTAGACCCCGAGGCCCTCGATTGATTGATTGGTGCCATCCACCGAAACGCGGGCTTTCGTGGCTACGACGTAGCGTTCGCAATTTGCAGCTCCGGCGATCTGCCGCACCAGCGCCGTCAGGTCGTCGCGGTCATTGCGGAACAGTTTCGCTTCCGGATGATAGTACGGCCTAAAGGCTCCGCTTGCGTAAGCGACCTTTCGGACAGCCGTGCCGGGAGCCGTGGCGCGAACCCTCGCGACGAACAGATCATCGATACCCCACGTCTCGATCGGCGCCTCCATATACTCGTTGCCGAACATCGTGAGGCCGACATGTTGCACCGAGAACTGGTCTCCGATCGCGGAAATGACGCCGATCTGACAGGGGCCGCTCTCCGCCGCAACTGGCTGTTGTGCAGCCGGTTTGGCCTTCGGCGCCGTTCTTGACTGCCTTCTTGGCTGGCGCCGCCGTCTGAGCGGGAGGCGCGGTGGTTGCGGGAGGGGTTTGCGCGGCTGCCGTAGTGAGCAGGGACAGCAACGCGATCAGCGAGACAGCAATTCGAAGCATCGATTCCGGGAGATCAGGGGACAGGAGGACGGCGGATACGCCACAGTAAATTGGAACCGTGACAACCGCAAGCTGCACCAGGCGACCACTGCCTATCCGGCGGGTCGCTGCCGCCGCCACCGATAATACTTCATCATGAACCCGTTCGACGGCTCGACCTCTTCTTTCTCGAACACAAAGCCCTCGCGCTCGTACCAGCGCCAGGCTTTTTCGTTCTCGCGGATGCAGCGCAGAGACATCTCGTCGGGCATTTGTGTGCGCGTGAAGCCAAGCAATTGGCGGCCGAGCGATTGGCCCTGATAGGCGGGCGCGACGAACAGCATGTCGAGATAGAGTTTTGGCAAATGCAGCGCCAGCATTGCGGCGATCGTGCCGTTGTCGTCGGCGACGAACAGGCTCCAGCCGTCCTCGATCTCGCGCCGGATGCGTGCGCGCAGGTTGGCCAGCAGGAAGTCGCTCGTCTCGCCGAGGCCGGTCGAGACCCAGCTCTCCATCCAGACACGGCCATCTCGTCGTATTCGTCCGCGCGGGCCGGGCGGATGAGGGGATGCGACATCGAGGCCTCAGGTCGGCTTGCTGCGCACGGATGGGCGTGCGCGTACCTTGCCCGCCGACAGGCACACCACCTCGGAGATTTGCAGCAGTTGCCGCGCCAGCGGGCTGGTCTTGCGCCAGACCATGCCGATGGTGCGTGACGGCTGCGGGTCGCGGAAGCGCGCGAGCGAGACCGAGGCCGATCGCGTCTCAACTGACACCGCCATCTCGGGGATCAACGTGACGCCGATGCCGGCGCTGACCATCTGGACCAGCGTCGATAGCGAATTGGCATCCAGCATCTCGCGTGGCGGCGCCGATTGCATGTTGCAGAATGACAGCGCCTGATCGCGGAAGCAGTGCCCCTCTTCGAGCAACAGCAGCCGCATCTCGCGCATCATCTCCCGCGACGGTGCCGGCGTTCCCTCATCCGCACTCGGCCGCACCAGCAGGAATTTTTCCTCGAACAGGGCGACCTCGGTGAGCGAGGGCTCGGACACCGGCAGCGCCACGATGGCGGTATCGAGCCGACCCTCCACCAGTTCCTGGATCAGCCGCGGCGTCATCGTCTCGCGGACGCGGATATCGAGCTCCGGATGCATGCGCGTCAGATTCTTGGTGATCGTCGGCAGCAGATAGGGCGCGATCGTCGGAATCATGCCGATGCGCAGCCGTCCGGAGAACCGGTCCTGCGAGGCGCGGGCGAAATCGCCGAGCTCGTCGACCGAGCGCAAGATGTCGCGGACGCGCTGCGCGAGCTCCTCGCCAAATCGGGTCAGCGCCACCTGCCGGGCGCTGCGCTCCAGCAGCAGACCGCCGAGCGCCTCCTCAAGTTCCTTGATTTGCATCGACAGGGCAGGCTGCGAGATCGAGCAAGACTCAGCCGCGCGCCCGAAATGACTGTGACGCGCCAGGGCGTCGAAATAACGGAGCTGGCGCAGCGTGAGGTTTAGCATCAGAAAATCTTATCGCTGCGATCATTAAAGTCAACTTCCCCTGATCGAACGTGAAGCTTAGAGTGCCTCTACCTGGTCAAAGGCGCGAGTTCGACGCCACCAGAGGAGGTATTCATGGACGACACTTCAAAGTGCCCGTTTTCGGGTGGAAAACGTGTGCCGGCGAACCGCGATTGGTGGCCAACCCAGCTCAGCATCGAGATGCTGCACAAGAATTCTCCCAAGTCCGACCCGATGGACAAGGACTTCGACTACGCCAAGGAATTCAAGTCGCTCGACCTGAACGCGGTCATCAAGGACCTGACCGCTCTGATGACGGAATCGCAGGAATGGTGGCCCGCCGACTTCGGTCACTACGGCGGCCTCATGATCCGCATGGCCTGGCACAGCGCGGGCACCTACCGCACCACCGACGGTCGCGGTGGCGCCGGCGCCGGACAGCAGCGTTTCGCGCCGCTCAACAGCTGGCCCGATAACGCAAATCTCGACAAGGCACGCCGTCTGCTCTGGCCGATCAAGCAGAAATACGGCCGCAAGATTTCCTGGGCCGATCTGATGGTGCTGGCGGGCAACGTCGCGCTGGAGTCGATGGGCTTCAAGACCTTTGGCTTTGCCGGCGGCCGCGTCGACGTCTGGGAGCCGGAAGAGCTCTATTGGGGTCCCGAAGGCACGTGGCTGGGCGATGAGCGCTACAGCGGCGAACGCCAGCTCGCCGAGCCGCTCGGCGCGGTGCAGATGGGCCTCATCTACGTCAATCCGGAAGGCCCGAACGGCAAGCCGGATCCGATCGCCGCGGCCAAGGACATTCGCGAAACCTTCTTCCGTATGGCGATGAACGACGAGGAAACCGTCGCGCTGATCGCCGGCGGCCACACCTTCGGCAAGACGCACGGCGCCGGCGATCCGTCGCTGGTCGGACCGGAGCCGGAAGCGGGCGCGCTCGAAGATCAGGGCCTCGGCTGGAAGAGCAAGCACGCGTCGGGCATTGGCGGCGATTCCATCACCAGCGGTCTCGAGGTGACCTGGACCACGACGCCGACGAAGTGGAGCAACAACTTCTTCGAGAACCTGTTCAAGTACGAATGGGAGCTGACCAAGAGCCCCGGCGGTGCGCAGCAGTGGACGGCCAAGGGCGCCGAGGCGATCATTCCCGATGCCTTCGACAAGTCCAAGAAGCATCGGCCGACGATGCTGACGACCGACCTCTCGCTGCGTATGGATCCGGCCTATGAGAAGATCTCGCGCCGCTTCCTCGAGAATCCCGATCAGTTCGCGGACGCCTTCGCCCGTGCCTGGTTCAAGCTCACCCATCGCGACATGGGTCCGGTGGTGCGCTATCTCGGCCCCCTGGTGCCGAAGGAAACCCTGATCTGGCAGGATCCGATCCCTGCTGTGAATCACGAGCTGGCCAGCGAGCAGGATATCGCCTCGCTGAAGACCAAGATCCTGGCCTCGGGTCTGTCGGTCTCGGAGCTGGTCTCGACCGCCTGGGCGTCGGCCTCGACGTTCCGCGGCTCGGACAAGCGCGGCGGCGCCAACGGCGCGCGTATCCGCCTCGCCCCGCAGAAGGATTGGGAAGTGAACGAGCCGGCTCAGCTCTCGAAGGTCCTGGGCAAGCTCGAAGCGATCCAGAAGGACTTCAACGCGTCATCCCGTGCGAAGAAGGTCTCGCTGGCGGACCTCATCGTGCTCGGCGGCACCGCCGCGGTCGAGAAGGCCGCCAAGGATGCCGGCGTCGACGTCAAGGTCGGCTTCACGCCGGGCCGCATGGATGCCTCGCAGGAGCAGACCGACGCCGCTTCGTTTGCTCCGCTGGAGCCGCGGGCCGATGGCTTCCGCAACTTCATCGGCAAGCGGCAGCAGTTCATGATGCCCGAGGAGGCTCTGGTCGATCGTGCGCAGCTGCTCCGGCTTACCGGCCCGGAGATGACGGTGCTCGTCGGCGGTCTGCGCGTGCTCGGTGCCAATGCGAACGGTTCGAAGAACGGCGTCCTCACCTCGAAGGTGGGAACGCTGAGCAACGACTTCTTCGTCAACCTGCTCGACATGAGCACGCAGTGGACGCCGGCCGGCACCGACGGCACCTATGAGGCCCGCGACCGCAAGACCAACGCGGTCAAGTGGACCGGCACGCGCGTCGACCTGATCTTCGGCGCACACTCGCAGCTTCGCGCCTACGCAGAGGTCTATGCCACGTCGGATTCCAAGGAGCAGTTCGTCAAGGACTTCGCCAAGGCCTGGACCAAGGTGATGAACCTCGATCGCTACGACATCGCGGCCTGATTCCAAAGTTCGGCAAGCGACAAACAAAAAGGGCGGCCGCGAGGCCGCCCTTCGTGTTTCTGGCAGGTAGCGAGATTTACTCGCCGGCCGCTTCGCGCGCGGGCTGCTGGCTCTCGCCCTTGCCCTCGAGGTCTTCGCCGGTCTCCTGGTCGACCACCTTCATCGACAGGCGGGTCTTGCCGCGGTCGTCGAAGCCGAGCAGCTTGACCTTGACCTTGTCGCCTTCCTTGACGACGTCGGAGGTCTTCTGCACGCGCGCCGAGGCGAGCTGGCTGATGTGGACAAGGCCGTCCTTGGAGCCGAAGAAGTTCACGAAAGCGCCGAACTCCATCACCTTGACGACGGTGCCGTCATAGATCTGGCCGACTTCCGGATCGGAGGCGATCGACTTGATCCACTTGATCGCGGCCTTCATCGCCTCGCCGTCGCTGGAAGCGACCTTCACGGTGCCGTCGTCCTCGATGTTGACCTTGGCGCCGGTCTTCTCGACGATCTCGCGGATCACCTTGCCGCCGGTGCCGATCACTTCGCGGATCTTGTCGGTGGCGATCTTGAAGGTCTCGATGCGCGGCGCGTATTCGCCGAGCTCGGCGCGGGCGTTGGTGAGCGCCTTCGACATCTCGCCGAGGATGTAGATACGCCCATCCTTGGCCTGACCGAGCGCGACCTTCATGATCTCCTCGGTGATGCCCTCGATCTTGATGTCCATCTGGAGCGAGGTGATGCCCTGCTCGGTACCGGCGACCTTGAAGTCCATGTCGCCGAGATGGTCCTCGTCACCGAGGATGTCCGAGAGAACCGCGAAGCGCTTGTCTTCGAGGATCAGGCCCATTGCGATGCCCGCGGTCGGCCGCTTCAACGGCACGCCGGCGTCCATCAGCGCGAGCGAGGCGCCGCAGACCGATGCCATCGACGAGGAGCCGTTGGATTCGGTGATCTCCGACACCACGCGCGTGGTGTAGGGGAATTCGTGGTGCGGCGGCAGCACCGGGTGGATCGCACGCCAGGCGAGCTTGCCGTGGCCGATCTCGCGGCGCTTGGTACCGCCGAGGCGGCCGGTCTCACCGACCGAGTAGGGAGGGAAATTGTAGTGCAGCAGGAACGTCTCTTTGTACGTTCCCGACAGCGCGTCGATGTACTGCTCGTCCTCGCCGGTGCCGAGCGTGGTCACGACCAGCGCCTGGGTCTCGCCGCGGGTGAACAGCGCCGAACCGTGGGCGCGGGGCAGCACGCCGACTTCGGCGACGATGTTGCGCACGGTCTTGGAATCGCGGCCGTCGATGCGCTTGCCGGTGTCGAGAATGTTCCAGCGAACGATCTTGGCTTCGAGCTCCTTGAACACGCCGCCAATGCGCAGCTTGTCGTATTTCGGCTCTTGGCCTTCCGGGAAGTAGTGCGCGATCACCTTTTCCTTGACCTTGCCGACCGCGGCGTAGCGATCCTGCTTGACCGGAATGGCGTAGGCGGCGCGCAGTTCCTGCTCGACCATGCCGAGCATTTCCTTTTCGAGCGCCGAATTGTCGATCGTGGTGACCTCGCGCGGCTCCTTCGCGGCCTTTTCGGCGAGCTCGATGATCGCGTTGATCACCGGCTGGAAGTGGCGGTGACCGAACATCACGGCGCCGAGCATGATCTCTTCGTTCAGCTCCTTGGCTTCCGATTCCACCATCAGCACGGCGTCCGCAGTGCCGGCGACGACGAGGTCGAGCTGAGTGTCGACCATCTCGTCGAGCGTCGGGTTGAGGATGAACTCGTCATTGGCGAAGCCGACGCGCGCGGCGCCGATCGGGCCCTTGAAGGGAGCGCCCGACAGGGTCAGCGCAGCCGATGAGGCCACCAGCGCGACGATATCGGGATCGTTCTCCATATCGTGCGAGAGCACGGTCACGATCACCTGGGTCTCGTTGCGCCAGCCGTCGACGAACAGCGGACGGATCGGACGGTCGATCAGGCGGGAGACCAGCGTTTCCTTCTCGGTCGGACGACCCTCGCGCTTGAAATAGCCACCGGGAATGCGGCCGGCTGCGTAGGTCTTCTCCTGGTAGTCGACGGTCAGCGGCAGGAAGTCGACGCCTTCGCGCGGCGACTTCGCGGCTACGACGGTCGCGAGCACCACGGTCTCGCCGTAGGTCGCGACGACGGCACCGTCGGCCTGACGGGCGATCTTGCCGGTTTCGAGCTTGAGAGGGCGTCCACCCCAGTCGATCTCGACTGAATGCTTATTGAACATAGAGGTCTTCTTTCATGGGTTCTCGAAAGAAGGACGGGTCGAAAAACAAAAACCATGCGCAAGATTGCGGGACGTTGATCGAAGCGGGCGATCAGCGTCCTGCGATCCTGCCATGGTTTTTGGATTTCGGATGGCGTCCATCCCTTCGGGTCATACGGGCGCCTTGCCCGTTGTGCCCAGCCGCCGGATTGCTGCTGGACTGTCAGTCGGCACGAACGCGAACACCGAAGCGCGGTGTTCGCCCATCATGCCCGGATGCTCGCCGTCAACGGCTCGCATCCGACGCGCACGCAGCCTCGACGAAAAACCTTTAAACAAACGCTTTCGTTCGAAATCACGCGCGAAAACGCGCGCCGGTTGGCGCGCGCAAGAACTCTTAACGACGAATGTTGTGCTTCTCGAGCAGCGCCTTGTAGCGCGCCTCGTCCTTCTTCTTCACATAGTCGAGGAGCGAGCGGCGGGTCGAGACCAGCTTCAAGAGACCGCGACGCGAATGATTGTCCTTCACGTGGGTCTTGAAATGGTTGGTGAGGTTGGCGATGCGTTCCGACAGGATCGCGACCTGAACCTCTGGCGAGCCGGTATCACCGGCCTTGTTGGCATTCGTCTTGATGACTTCCGCTTTGCGTTCTGCGGCAATCGACATCGGTCAATTTCTCTCGTTGCGATCGGCGCTGGCAGTCAGGCCGGTCAGGTTGAACACACGCTTGGGGATGATTTCGCCATTGCCGACTTCGGCAAGCGCGAGAAGCCGGCCTGCCACCGTGACATAGACTGTGCCGCTACAAGTGGGCGCATCCCGTCCGCGCAACAAAACGGCTTGGCCCCGATGGAGCCTTGCCGCATCAGCCCGAGTGACGGCCAGTGCCGGGATGTCGTCCAGCGCGGTCTCAACGGGCATAAGCGCGTCGGCGAGGCTACCCTCGCCGGACGCGGCTCTATCGCACAAAGCCTCCAACTGATCCAGCGGAATCATGTCGTTCTCGCCAAATGGGCCGACCAGGGTCCGCCGCAGCGCGCAGATATGGCCGTAAGTGCCGAGAATCCTACCCATATCGCGGGCCAGCGCGCGGACATAGGTGCCCTTGCCGCACTCGGCCTCGAACACGGCGCGGTCGCTATCCGGTTGATCTACAAGGTTTAAACGGTGAATCTCGACCGGGCGCGGGGCCAGTTCCACGATCTCGCCGTCGCGGGCGAGGTCGTAGGCGCGCTCGCCCTGGACCTTGATCGCGGAATAGCGCGGCGGGATCTGCTGGATCACCCCGGTGAAACGGGGCAGCAGGGCCTCGATGGCCCCCCGAGTCGGGCGCTGGTCCGAGGTTGCGGTCGCCCGGCCCTCGATGTCGTCGGTGTCGCGCTCCTCGCCCCAGCACACCGTGAACCGGTAGCGCTTGCGGCCGTCCATGACGAAGGGGACGGTCTTGGTGGCCTCGCCGAGCGCGATCGGCAGGCCGCCGGAGGCCAGCGGATCTAGCGTGCCGGCATGGCCGGCGCGTTTGGCGTTGAACAGGCGCTTGAGCACGGCAACGGCCTGCGTCGAGGTCATGCCGATCGGCTTGTCGAGCACGACCCAGCCGTGGACGTCGCGACGGTCGCGGCGCGGCTGGTTGCCCTTCTGCTTGTTGGCGCGCGGATCGTTGTTGACGCGGCGCGGCTCTTGAGCGGGCTGAGAATTGCCGCTCATGTCCGCAAAATTATTCTTCTGCACGTCGAGCTGATCGGCCTCTTCGCCGCCGATCGTGCCGTGAGCCGGGTCCATCGTCATCGTTCTTCTTCCCGATCCGTATCCGGATCCTGTTCCAGGTCCTTCTGCACCGCGGGTGTTCGCAAAAGCTTCTCGATCCGTTCGGCTTCGTCGAATCGTTCGTCGACGCGGAAGCGAAGGTCAGGTGCAAATTTCAGGTTAACGCGCCGCGCGACCTCGCCGCGCAGGAATTTCTTGTTGCGCTCGAGCGCAGCGAGGACGATCTCGGTGTCGCGGCCACCGAGCGGCATCACGTAGACTGTTGCGAGCTTCAGGTCGGGCGACATCCGCACCTCCGGCACGGTGATGATGTGACCTTCGAGGTCAGCATCATGCACGCTGCCTTGCGCCAGAATCTCGGCTATCGCATGGCGAACCTGCTCGCCGACCCGCAACTGACGTTGCGAGCCGCCGGACGCGGAACTCTTTTTTTGATGATGGCGGGGCATGGTCTGAAAATCACCTCGTCATGCCCGCTTTTGGGACACAGGCATTGTCATTTGTCTTGCTGAAACGAAGAGGGGTGGATGGCCGGAAAAAATCCGGCCATCGTACTCCCGCAATTCAGTTCAAAAAAGATCCAGGCGCTTCGGTAAGATTTGGACTTACAGGGAGCGCTGGATCGTCTCCACGCGGTAACACTCGATGACGTCACCGGCGCGCATGTCGTGATAGTTCTCGAAGGCCATGCCGCATTCCTGACCGGACTGGACTTCCTTCACTTCGTCCTTGAAGCGCTTCAGCGTCGACAGCTTGCCTTCGTGCACGACGACGTTGTCGCGGATCAGGCGCACGTTGGCGCCGCGTTCCACGGTGCCGTCGGTGACGCGGCAGCCGGCGACCTTGCCGACCTTGGAGATGTTGAAGATCTCCAGGATCGCGGCATTGCCGAGCATTGTTTCCCGCAGGGTCGGCGCGAGCAGGCCGCTCATGGCCTTCTTCACGTCGTCCACGAGGTCGTAGATGATGTTGTAGTAGCGGATCTCGATGCCGTTGCGCTTGGCGGCCGCAGCGGCCTCCTTGTTCGCACGAACCGAGAAGCCGATGATCGCGGCGTTGAAGCCCTCCGCGAGCGTCACGTCCGATTCCGAGATGCCGCCGACACCCGCATGCAGGATGCGCGCGGCGACTTCGTCGGTGCCGAGCTTCTCCAGCGAGCCGAGGATCGCTTCCAGCGAGCCCTGCACGTCGGCCTTGATGATCAGCGGGAATTCCTTGCGGCCCGCCGTCTTCAACTGCGACATCATCTGCTCGAGCGAGCCGCGCATGCCGGAGATCGAGGCAGCCGCGTTCTCGCGCTTCTGGTGCGCGCGGTAGCTGGTGACCTGGCGGGCGCGGGCTTCGTTCTCGACCACGGCGAGACGATCGCCGGCTTCCGGCGGACCGTTGAAGCCGAGCACCTCGACCGGCACGGATGGACCTGCCTCCTGCACCGTCTCGCCCTGATCCGAGATCAGCGCGCGGACGCGGCCCATTTCGGCGCCGGCGACGATGATGTCACCGACACGGAGCGTGCCGCGCTGGACCAGAACGGTCGCGACCGGACCGCGGCCACGATCGAGCTTGGCTTCGATCACGGTGCCTTCGGCCGGACGATCCGAATTGGTCTTGAGGTCGAGGATGTCGGCCTGGAGCGCGATCATCTCGAGCAGCTTGTCGAGATTCGTCTTGTTCTTCGCCGACACTTCGACATCGACGACTTCGCCGCCGAAGGATTCGACCTGCACCTCGTGCTGGAGCAGCTCGGTGCGCACGCGCTCGGGCTTGGCGTCGGGCTTGTCGATCTTGTTGATGGCAACAATGATCGGCACCCGCGCCGCCTTGGCGTGGTTGATGGCTTCGATCGTCTGCGGCATCACGCCGTCGTCGGCCGCAACCACCAGCACGACGATGTCGGTCACCTTGGCGCCGCGCGCGCGCATCGCGGTGAACGCGGCGTGGCCGGGCGTGTCGATGAAGGTGATCTTCTTGCCGCTTTCGGGCGACAGCACCTGATAGGCGCCGATATGCTGGGTGATGCCGCCGGCTTCGCCGGAGACCACGTTGGCATGACGGAGCGCATCGAGCAGCGAGGTCTTGCCGTGGTCGACGTGACCCATCACCGTCACCACCGGCGAGCGCGGCTCGGTGTCGGTCGAATCGTCGATGGCGTCGAACAGGCCTTCTTCAACGTCGGACGCGGCAACGCGCTTGACGGTGTGACCAAGCTCCTCGGCGATCAGCTGCGCAGTGTCGGCATCGATCACGTCGGTGATCTTGTGGATCGCGCCCTGCTTCATCAGCATGCGGATGATTTCCACCGCGCGCTCCGACATGCGGTTGGCGAGCTCCTGGATGGTGATCGCTTCCGGAATGACCACCTCGCGGATGAGCTTTTCCTTCGGCTCGTTCGCGGCATGGCCCTTCAGGCGCTGGGTGCGGCGGCGGAACGAGGCGATCGAGCGCTCGCGGACGTCGTCGGCATTGAAGGCGGTGACGACCGTCAGGCGGCCGCGCTCCTTCTGCGGGCCGGGCTTGTGGGTGGGCTTGGGAGCGACCACAGGCCGCGCAGCGCCGCCGGGGCCGCGACGGATCTGGCGCGGACCGTCGTCCTCGTCCGGTCCGGCTGCGACGGCGGGGGCGCGGCCCACCGGGCCTCCCGGCCGCTGCGTGGTCGTTCCGGGTCGCGCGGTCGTTGTTCCCGGGCGTGCCGTGGTGGTTGTGCCGGGTCGCGCCATCGGCGCTCCGGGCCGCGCTGCAGGAGCGGCCGAGGTCCCCGTTGCAGGGCGCGCCACAGATTGCGGCTGCTCGCCTTCGCCAAAACGCTTCTTGGCCTCGGTTTCGGCCTTCCGCTTGGCTTCCTCCTCGTGACGGTGACGCTCCTCCTCGGCCTTGCGGCGGGCTTCGGCGGCCTCACGATCAGCACGCTCGGCGCTTTCGCGGACCGCGCGGCGCTGGGCCTCTTCCTCGGCATGGCGGCGCTCTTCGACTTCGCGCACCTTGGCATCGGCCAGCGCGCTGGCGCGGGCGGAACGTTCGTCCTCGGTCAGCGTGCGCAGCACCACGCCGGAGCCGGCGTTGCGCGGCGGCGCGTGGCGTGCCGGGGCAGGCTTGGGCGCGGCGGCCGGCGCGGGCTTCGCCACTTCGGCCACCTGCGGTTCAGGGCTGCCGTCGACACGGCGCTTGCCACGCTTCTCGACCACGACCTGCTTGCTACGGCCATGACTGAAGCTCTGGCGCACGGTGCCCGTTTCGACGCGCGGCTTGAGCGATAGCGTCTTGCTCGGAACGCTCAGCTTCTTGTCGCCAGGGGTCTTGGTATCAACCATTAAGCAGTCCTAATCCTGATCTTGTTGTCTTGTGCGTTGCCGCACCGTGCTATCGGGTGGTCGTTGTCTCTCAGAAATCCTGGCCGGGCTTTTCGGCAGTCCTGTCAGCGTCCGCCATCCGGTATCGGACCAGCATCTGGCTACGTGACAGGAATGACTTGCTCGCCGGGCCCGCGAGCAGGGCAGCATGTATCACATTTGACCGGGTAAGTGCCAAATCCAATTCTGTCGATTTTAGTGCAGTGACGACGGGAATCTCCGGCTTGGCGCCGCGATTTCCCTCATTTTGACGCGCCAGCATGTCCAATTTGCGGATTCCGTCCGCGGCCCCGTCGCTGGCATGGATCAGGACCTCGACCGTACCCTCCCGAAGCGCGCTTTCGACCTTGCCGAAACCGGCGACGATCTGGCGCGCTTTGGCCGCAATCCCAAGGGCTTCGACCACGCTCCGGACCAGGAGCGCCTCGAGGTCGGCGGGAAACGTCTGAGGGATGCGCAGCTCGCGCTTGAAGGCTTTCGTAAAATGGTGACGCCGAACGGCTTCCGCAACCACCTCGCGCGAGGCGGTGACCCACATGCCGCGTCCGGGCAGCTTGCGCTTGAGATCGGGAACTATGTGCCCTTGCGGCGAGACGACGAAGCGGATCAGCTCGTCGATCGGCCGGACCTCGCGGCTGACCGCACACATCCGCACGGTCGCGGACCTTTCGGTCCGCGGTCCATGGTCGAGTTCGGGGTCAGTATCGGCGAGCATCCGGGTGACATCCTCCTTCGCCCTAAGCCGGCTGATCTTCGGTCGCCTCGGCCTCTTCAGCAGGCTTGGCGAGATCGGCCTCGGTGATCCATCCGGCCTTGACGCGGGCCTGCATGATCATCGCTTCAGCATCGTCACGGGAGATCTCCAGGCCATCGAGCGCGCCCGGATATTTGGTCTGCTCGCCGCCTTCCTTGCGCTCGGTCCAGCCGACCAGATCGTCCGTGGCGCAACCGGCGAGGTCGTCGACCGTCTTGATGTCGTTCTCGCCGAACTTCACCAGCATCTTCGAGGTGACGCCGGGCACGTCCTTCACGGCGTCCTCGACGCCGAGTTCCTTGCGCCTGGCCTCGAGCTCGGCTTCCAGCTGTTCGAGATATTCCCGGGCGCGGTTCTGGAGTTCCTGCGCGGTCTCCTCGTCGAAACCTTCGATGCCGGCGAGTTCCTTGACGTCCACCATCGCGAGTTCCTCGACCGACGTGAAGCCTTCGGACGCCAGCAACTGGCCGACCACTTCGTCGACATTGAGCGATTCCATGAAGACGCGGGTGGAGTTCTCGAAGTCGGCCTGGCGGCGCTCCGATTCCTCCTGCTCGGTCAGGATGTCGATGTCCCAGCCGGTGAGCTGCGAGGCCAGACGCACATTCTGGCCGCGGCGGCCGATCGCCAGCGAGAGCTGGTTGTTGGTGTCGGGCACGACGACCTCGATGCGCTCGCGGTCTTCGTCGATGACGACCTTGGAGACTTCGGCCGGCGCCAGCGCGTTGACCACGAAGGTCGCGATGTCGGGCGACCAGGGGATGATGTCGATCTTCTCGCCCTGCAATTCGTTCACCACCGCCTGCACGCGCGAACCGCGCATACCGACGCAGGCGCCGACCGGATCGACCGAGGAATCACGAGAAATCACGCCGATTTTTGCGCGCGAGCCGGGATCGCGGGCGACCGCCTTGATCTCGACGATGCCGTCATAGATCTCGGGCACTTCCTGCGCGAACAGCTTTGCCATGAACTGCGGATGGGTGCGGGAGAGGAAGATCTGCGGCCCGCGGGTCTCGCGGCGGACATCGAAGATGTAGGCGCGGACGCGGTCGCCGTTGCGGAACACTTCGCGCGGCAGCATCTCGTCGCGGCGGATGATGGCCTCGCCGCGGCCGAGATCGACGATCACACTGCCATATTCGACGCGCTTGACGACGCCGTTGACGATGTCGCCGATGCGGTCCTTGAATTCCATATATTGCCGGTCGCGCTCGGCTTCGCGCACCTTTTGCACGATCACCTGCTTGGCGGATTGCGCGGCGATGCGGCCATATTCCAGCGGCGGCAGGGTGTCGGCGATGGTGTCGCCGACCTGGGCACCGGGATTGGCGCGCTGCGCATCCACCAGCGAAATCTGGTTGGAATGGTTTTCGACCGTCTCGACCACCAGCATGTGGCGCGACAGCCGCAGCTCGCCCTTCTTCGGGTCGATCTCGGCGTGAACGTCGGTCTCGCTGCCGTAGCGAGCCCGCGCCGCCTTGGCGATGGCATCCTCCATCGCCGCGATGACGATGCCGCGGTCGATCGATTTCTCGCGCGCAACGGCGTCGGCGATCTGAAGCAATTCAAGTCGATTGGCGCTGACTGCCATGGCTAGTCTCCTTCGTCAGGATCGATTTCGCCCCGTCGCGCGCGTTCGGCGGCCAGGCGATGTTTCTTGGTATTGGTCGGAGCCGGCTTCTTCGTCGCGGCCGGCGTCGGTTTCTTAGTCGGCTTGGTGTTCTTGGTCGTTTTTTCGCTGATGCTGGCGTGCGGCGCCGCCGGCGGCTCGAGGCCGAGATTGCGGCGCATTTCGCGGGCCTGGGCCTTGCCGCGGCGCATGGATTCCGCGATCAACTCGTCCGTCAGCACCAGCCGTGCCTCGGCGATGTCTTCCATCGTCAGGAGAACGTCGGCAGCCTCGCCCGCCTTGATGTCGTCGCGATGCAGATGCACGCGGTCGCCTTCGACGGGGCCGATCGTGCCGCGGAACCGCTTCCGCCCCTCATGGGCGACAGCCATTTCGACCTTCACCAGATGGCCGGCATAACGCTCGAAATCGGAGCGGCGCACCAGCGGGCGGTCGATCCCCGGTGAGGAGATTTCCAGCCGATAGGCGCGATCGACGGGATCGGCGACGTCGAGCACGGGCGACAGTGCCCGCGAGATCGCCTCGCAATCCTCGATCTGCATGGAGCCGTCCGGCCGCTCTGCCATAACCTGCACGGTGCAGCCGGATTCCCCGGAAATGCGGATCCGCACCAGGCGGTAGCCCATGCCTTCGAGCACCGGCCCCGCGACCGCGGACACCCGCGCCGCGACGCCCGGCTCGACCACGAGCCTCGGCTCGGCCAGCAATTCGGCATCCGTGGAACCAGGGTTCGGTTCGGTCATGTCAGAGGTCAAGGCGCTCGGTATGGTTAAGGCTTGGTTAAGCTTTCAAGCCCGCTTCGGAACTCTCCCGACAGATCGGCGGGCCGCACATCTTCCACCAGGCCGCGTTCAGGTAATAAAAAAGAGCGGGTCCTTTCGGGCCCACTCTCACTACGCGGATCGTATGAGAAGATGAATTGCCGGTGATATAGCCCTTTCCGCCCTCTCGGACAAGGCCCATTGCACGGCGCGCGAGGCTTTTTGCGCCCGCTGTGCGGCCCGCTGGCGCAACGCTTCCTTCACCTCCAAGGCCTAGATTCCCTGATTGTGGGGCGGCTTGGACCAGGGCGTACCCGCGGCGTGCCCCCTACGAGTTTGCGTTTTCATGACCGTTGCCACGTCGCTCATTCCCGGACTGGACGATATCGTCAAACGCGGCGACCCGCGGCGTCGCGGCGAGATCGCGCATGCCATTTCCCAATTGTTCTTTCAGGACGCCGAGAACCTCCGTCCCGATGTCATCGATCTCTTCGACAATCTGCTGATCGATCTCGTCCCGCATGCCGAGCTCGCCTCGCGCGTCGATCTCGCCGAACGCTTCTCGCGCCTGAACAACGCGCCGCGGCGTCTCGTGAGCGAGCTCGCGCGCGAAAACGAAATCGCGGTGGCGGGCCCCGTGCTGCGCCATTCGCCCGTGCTCGACGACGCCGCTCTCGTCGAAATCGCGCGACTGAAGGGCCAGGGACATCTGCTGGCGATGAGCGAACGCCCCACGCTGTCGGCTGTCATCACCGACGTGCTGGTCGAGCGCGGCGATCGCGACGTGGTGCGCCGCGCCGCGGGCAATGCCGGCGCGGTGTTCTCGCCTGGCAGCTATTCGGAGCTGATCAAGCGTGCCGCGCAGGATGGCGTGCTGACGCTCAGGATCGGCCAGCGCAGCGATCTTTCGGGTGAGAACCTGAAACAGCTTCTCGACGGTACGCTCGACGTCATCCGCCGTCGCCTCTCGAGCGTGGTCAATCCCGTGCGCCAGGTCGAGATCACGCGCGCCATGGCGGCCATCGAGGAAGCCACGCTGCCGCCGGGCCCGCGTCGCGATTTCTCGGGAGCGCAACGTACGGTGCTGGCCTTGCATCGCGGGGGCCATCTTGGCGAGAGCGCGCTGTTTGGCTTCGCGAAGGCCTACAAATACGAGGAGGCGATCGCTTCGCTCTCGGCGATGTCCGGAGTCCGCCTCTCGGTCCTCGACCGCCTGATCACGGGCGACCGCTACGATCCAATCCTGGTTCTGGGGCGTGTGCTGAATGTCAGCTGGCCGACGGTGCGGGCGCTGATCCTGATGTGGTACGGCCCGAATCGCACGCCAGCCGATGCCGATCTTGAGCAGGCGCGCGCGAATTTCACGCGCTTGATGCCGACGACCGCCGAGCGCGTCGTGAATTTCTGGCGCAACCGGCAGACGATCTAGACCCGCCTGAACCGCAGATACGCCGCCTTGCGCCCCTCGCGCGTGGCCTTTCGGCCGTAGCGCGTCATCGTGTATCCGGCCCACGGCAGGCGAAAATCATCGGCGCGCTCCGCGAGCCAGACAAAGTCCTGCGAGCGCGACAGATGCGACAGCGTCCAGGCGCAGTAATCGTCGATGTCGCAGACGAAACGAAATTCGCCGCCGGCTTTCAACACGCGCGCCATCGCGGCGATGGTCCGGTCCTGGACGAAGCGCCGCTTCCAGTGCCGCCGTTTCGGCCAGGGATCGGGATGGATCAGGTCAATCCGCGACAGCGAAGCTTCCGGCAGCCAGGCCAGGAGCTCGGCGGCATCGCCTGCGAACAGGCGGATGTTGCCGATCTCGGCGGCCTCGATCTGCGCGAGGATCTTCGCCATGCCGTTGACGTAAGGCTCGCAGCCAATGAAGCCGGTTGTGGCGAAGGTCTGCGCTTCCGCCGCAAGATGCTCGCCGCCGCCGAAGCCGATCTCGAGCCGCAAATCGTCGGCTGCGGGGGCGAAGATCTCGCGGGCATCCGCCGGTGCTGCGCGGTCGATGGCGAGCGCAAGACGCGGCAGCAGATGATCGATCAGCTCGGCTTGGTGCTGCCTGAGCTTGTGGCCCTTGCGGCGTCCGAAGAAGGCGCGCTCGCTGTCCTCGCGATCCGGATCTGATTTGCGCTCACTCATCGTAGCGTCTGGTAGAGGCGGTGGAGCAGCCGCGCGCGCGGTGCGAGCGACGAGACATAGAGCTGCTCATAATGGGTGTGCGCGCCCTTGCCGTCGACGCCGAGCCCGTCGAGCGTCGCGGTGTGGGCGGCGGTGAAATTGCCGTCCGAGCCGCCGCCGGTGTGAACGTCCACCAGATCGAAGCCGATCTCCGTGGCAACCGTCTTTGCATGTTCGTACAGCGAAGCGCCTGCATTGCTCTTCTCGTAAGGCGGACGATTGAGCCCGCCCGTGACCTTGACGGTGACGCCATCTGTCTTCGATGTCAAAGCGAGGATCTTGCCGACGAATTCATCCGCGTCCTTGAAGCTCGGCACGCGCAGATCGATTTCAGCATAGGCTTCTTCCGGGGTCACGTTGGGCCGCGTGCCGCCGCGCACCACGCCGACATTGACGGTGACGCCGCGCGCCAGATCGTTCATCGCCTCCAGCGCCAGGATGACGTTGGCAAGCTCGCGGATCGCGCTGCGGCCATCCTGGGGCCGCGTGCCGGCATGCGCGGGCACGCCCTTGATGAACACTTCGAATCGCCCGACGCCCTTGCGACCGGTGACGATCTTGCCGCCCTCGCGCGCCGGCTCCGTCACCAGCACGTATTTCGCCTTGCGCCCTTCGGTCTCGATGAGTGCGCGAGAGGTGGGGCTGCCGATCTCCTCGTCCGAAGTGAACAGATGGATGATGCCGAGCGGCGGGCGATCGGCCGTGGCGCAAAGCGCGCGAAAGGCGTGGTGGGCGATGTAGGCGCCGCCCTTCATGTCGTAGATGCCGGGACCGAACGCGCTGTCGCCTTCGACCTTGAACGGCAGGCGCTCGATGAATCCCATGGGGTGAACGGTATCGAGGTGGCTCAGCACCAGGATACCCGGCCGGTCCTGGCCCCAGGTCGAGCGCGCCACGAGATGATCGCCGCAACCATCGACACCGGCGATGCGCTCGAGCGTAACAGGGAGATCGCGGTATTGCTCCGCGACCATCGAGACGAGCTTGTTGACCTGTTCAGGCGTGTCCGTTGGCGTCTCGACCTCCACCCAGCGGCGGATGCCATCGAGAATAGTTTGAGAATCGAACCAATTGGAGCTGGCCATGGGCGCATCTGTGCCTTTGAATCGCATCATCAAGGAGGACGCGCATCAAAGCGCGGCCACAAATGACGACATAGGCCAGATTTGACGCAGTCTCAAATCGGATTGAGATGGCGCGTCAGCGCTTGTCGGGGCCTTCGCGGGCCGCAATCTGCTCGACGAGATCGACGATCGAGCGGCGCATCTTCGAATCGGTGATTCGGGTGAACGCCTTGGTCAAAGCGAGTCCTTCGGAAGTCGCGAGGAAATCCGAGACGTAAGACGGCGATGCGCCTTCTGCGAAGCCGTCCGGCCCCGCCACGCCGCTCGGACCGCCCTCGAACAGGAAGGACACCGGCACCTGGAGAATTTCGGCAATTTGCTGGATGCGGCTCGCGCCGACCCGGTTTGTGCCCTTCTCGTATTTCTGAACTTGTTGGAAAGTCAGGCCCAAAGCTTCACCGAGCTTTTCCTGGCTCATGCCCAACATGATGCGGCGCATCCGCACGCGACTGCCGACATATTTGTCAACAGGGTTGGGCGCTTTCGACATTTCCTCAGCCCTCCAAACATCACCTTCGGCGCAATCAGGAATGCCTGAGGTGTAAGCAACGTCAAAATCAGACCCTGTTATTGGGAAACATTGCGGAGAAATTTAGCAATACCCACTGTCTTTTGCAGCCGGTGCAGAATGAGGAGGCCGCGTGCAGTCTGTCAACCGTGGGACTACGGTTGTCAAAAGCTATCGGCCGCGGCTGCGTGATCAGGGATGCCGTTTGGCAACACGTCGGCGGACCGCCAGAAACACGGCGAGCGCGACAAACATGGCCGCGGGTACATCGCCCACGCGCGCATAGATGGTCGGCGGGATCGCGGCGGGCAGATTTGCATCCAAAATGCCTTCGATCCCGAGACCGAGGCTGGCGACGATGCGTCCCACCGGATCGATCACTGCGGAAACGCCGGTATTGGCGGAGCGAACCAGCGGCAATCCGAGCTCGATCGCGCGCATCCGCGCCTGTTCGAGGTGTTGGTAGGGACCGGTCGAAATTCCGAACCAGCCGTCATTGGTGAGATTCACGATCCAGCCCGGACGTTCATTGCGTCCGGCCACCTCGCCGGGAAAGATTGCTTCGTAGCAGATCAGCGGCAGCGCGGACGGCGCGCCGGGGACCGGCAGCGCATGCCGCACGGTGCCGGCAATGAAGCCGCCGCGCACACGCGTGAGTTGCTCGAAACCGAGCTTCTCCATCAGACCCTGGTAGGGAAGAAACTCGCCGAACGGCACCAAATGCAGCTTGTCGTACATAGAGAGCACGCTGCCATCGTGGTCGATCACGTAGATCGAATTGTAGGCGCGTGTGATCGGCGTGCCCCGCGGCAGGTCGGGCGCGCGGACCGAGCCCGTGATCAGCACCGTGCCCTTGGGCAGAAGCTCCGCGATTTGCGCCATCGCATCGGCTTCGCGAGTCAGGAAGAACGGAAAGGCGGATTCCGGCCAGATCAGGATGGTGGCATCGCGCACGCCGGTCGATTGCGGTCCGGAGGCGCGGTCCGACAAGGCCAGATATTTCTTCATCACCTCCGCCTTGGCGGCGTAGTTGAATTTCGCGTCCTGCTGGAGATCCGGCTGCATCAGGCGCAATTTGGGGCCCGCGACCATCGTGGTCGGATGCAGCGACAGGCGGATCGCGCCGAAGATACTCATGACCAGCAGGAGCGCCAGGGCCGCGGCCGGTGCGCGCCACGCCAGGCGGCGATCGGGCGTGCGGTCGATCAGCGCCGCGGGGCTTGCGAAGATCGCAACCGTCAGGAACGTCATGCCCCACAGGCCGATCAGCGACGCCGTTTGTGCCAGCGGCAGCGGATCGGACAGCGCATAGCCGAACGCGTTCCAGGGAAAGCCGGTCAGCGCATGACCCCGCAGCCATTCCGTGATGGTGAGGCTTGCCGCGAGCGCAAGCACGCGCGTCGCGTTCTTGGTCCAGAGCAGGCGGGCGAGCGCAAAGCCCATTGCCGTGAAGATCGACAGATAGGCCGGCAGGCCCAGCACGGCGAACGGCGTCAGCCAGGCGAATACATCGGCGTCGACGAAGAAGGCGTAGCCGATCCAGTAGAGGCCGGGCACGAAATAGCCGAGGCCGAACCAGTAGCCGGTAAGCGCCGCGGCGGGGACGCCGCGATATCGTCCGGCGCCGGTGCCGTCGATCAGCCAGACCAGCACCGGGAAGGTGACGAATAGCACCGGGAATACATTGAACGGCGCCAGCGCCAGCACCGAGAGCGCGCCGGCAGCCATCGCGACGAGCGCGCGCTTCCATCCCCAGGTCAGGATGATGGCAAGCGCGATCTGGCGAAATCGCTGGAAAGGGCTCACTGCGGACCGGTCCCGTCGCTTGGCGGCGGGGTGGGCGTGTCGCTGGCCGTCGGCTGGCTGCCATCCGGCGCAGCCTCGCGGCGCCGGCTCTCGCGCTGGGTGCGCGGCGCGGGGCGCTCCTTTCGCGTCGAGATCCGCAGTCGCTTGACCCGGCGCGGATCGGCATCGAGCACCTCGATCTCGTAATGGCCGGGGCCCGAGATCACCTCGCCGCGCACCGGCAGGCGCCCGACGAAGCTGACGAGATAGCCGCCCAGCGTCTCCACTTCCTCGCCGGCCTCGCCGGTGACGAAGTCCTCGCCGATCACGGTGCGGACGTCGTCGAGGCTGGCGCGGGCGTCGGCGATGAAGGCGTTGTCGGGCAGCCGCACGATCGAGGGCGGCTCGTCGCTGTCATGCTCGTCGTCGATCTCGCCGACGATCTGCTCGACGATGTCCTCGAGCGAGACCAGGCCGTCGCTGCCGCCATATTCGTCGACCACCAGCGCCAGATGGATGCGGGTGGCCTGCATCTGCGCAAGCAGGTCGATCGCCCGCATCGACGGCGGCACGTAGAGCAGCTTGCGGATGATGCGCGCTTCCTCGAGCGGCAGCGCGAGATCGACCGTACGCAGATCGAGCCCGGCCGGCAGCGGTTTCTTGCGCTTGGTTTTCGTGACCCCCGACACGCGCGCACGCGCGGTCATGAAGGCGAGCAGATCGCGGATATGGACGATGCCGACGGGATCGTCGAGCGTCTCGTTGTAGACCACGAGGCGCGAATGGCCGGCGCTCTCGAAACGGTCCATCAACTCGCCGAGCGGGATGTCGCGCTTGACCGCGACGATGTCGGCGCGATGCACCATGACGTCGGCGATGCGACGCTCGTGCAGGCCGAGGATGTTGCGCAGCATGGTGCGCTCGACCGTCGAGAAGCCGGTGTCGTCGGGCGTCGTGGCGTCGAGCACGACCTGGAGGTCGTCGCGCACCGAACCTGCCTTCCAGCCGAACAGGCTGCGAATGGCACGCAGCAGCCAGCCCTCCGCGGTCGGGCGCATCACCTCGCCTGAGGTCACCACGACCGGTAAATTGGCCGTGTTGCGCGGATTGTCGTGAGTCGGGTCCGAATCCGGCATCTCAATGCGTCCCTGGGCGGTCGGCATAGGGGTCGGGAATGCCGAGATGAGCCAGGATCTCTCGTTCGAGCGCTTCCATTTCCTCGGCGTCGTCTTCGTTTTCGTGGTCGTAGCCGACCAGATGCAGGAAACCGTGCACGGCGAGATGGCTCAAATGATGATCGAACGGCTTTTGTTCCTCGTCCGCCTCACGCCGCATGGTCTCGTAGGCGATCGCGATGTCGCCCAGCATGCGCGGCGCATCGCCAGGCTTCCAGTCGCCTTCCGGCTGCAGCGCGGGAAACGACAGCACGTTGGTCGGCTTGTCGATGCCGCGCCAGTTGCTGTTCAGGATGCGGATGCCGGCATCATCGGTCAGCATCACCGCCACTTCCGCCTCCGCAACGTCTTCGTCGACATTCTCGGCGGCGGCCGCCACGGCGCGCTGGATCACGGCTTCGGATTCGGGCTCCCGCTGCCAGCAATCGGCGACGACGAGGACCTCGGTGATGGGAAGGTTGGGGTGTGACATTGTCCTTGTTCCGAACGAAGGGGCGCCGTGTCCGCGCCCATATGGTCCGGTTGCTGTCTCGTCAGGATTTACCGGCGGCCGGCCGCTGCGGCGACCCTTCGTAGGCGGAGACGATCCGCGCCACGAGCTCGTGGCGGATCACGTCTTCGGCCTTGAAATGAACTTGCGCAATGCCTTCGACGCCGCTCAGCAGGCGCGTCGCCTCGGCGAGGCCCGAGGTCTGGCCGTTCGGCAAGTCGATCTGCGAGGGATCGCCGGTGACGATCATGCGGCTGTTCTCGCCAAGGCGGGTCAAGAACATCTTCATCTGCATGGACGTGGTGTTTTGCGCCTCGTCCAGGATGATGGCCGCGTTGGTCAGCGTGCGACCGCGCATGAAGGCGAGTGGCGCGATCTCGATCTCGCCGGTCTGCAGCGCGCGCTCGACAATGCGCGCGTCCATCAGGTCATAGAGCGCGTCGTAGATAGGGCGGAGATAAGGATCGACCTTCTCGCGGAGATCGCCGGGCAAAAAGCCGAGCCGCTCGCCGGCTTCCACCGCCGGGCGCGACAGGATGATCTTGTCGACTTCCTTGCGCTCGAATAGCTGCGCGGCATGCGCGACCGCGAGCCAGGTCTTGCCGGTGCCGGCGGGGCCGATGCCGAACACCAGCTCGTGGCGCTTCAGCGCGCGGATGTAGGAATCCTGCGCCGCCGTGCGCGCACGCACCGGGCGCTTGCGCAGATTGATGCTGTCGAAGCTGGATTTGGCCGACTTGGCATCGAACTCGAACAGCGAGCCCTGCGCGATCACGGCTCGGATCGCGCCCTCGACCTCGCCCTGGTCGAGATCCTGTCCCTTCACGGCCTGGGCGTAGAGCGTCTCCAGCACCCGGCGCGCGGCATCGCAGCCGTCGCGCGAGCCGCCAATCGTGATGTGGTTGCCCTTGGAATCGACGACGACGCCGAGCCGCCGTTCGATCTGTGCCAGATGCTGGCCGTAAGGACCGACCAGCGCCGACGCGGCGCGGTTGTCGTCGAAGTCGATGACGACCTGGGTCTCGGGCGGAACCTGCATGTCGCGGTCAAATTTGCGGCTGGGAGCGATGGAAGAAGACGAATCCGATGCGCTTTTTGGCAAGGGTTCAGGCTCCAGTGGCGATGGGCGATAAAGCGGGCACGCGCGCCATGGCGAGCTCGCCGAGGAAGCTGTAGCGTTCGAGACTGTCGATCCGGACCGGCAGGATCTGTCCGATGATGTCGGGGGAGGCCATCACATGCGCGGGCTGGAGGAAGGCGGTGCGGCCGACGATCTGGCCGTCCTTGCGGGCCGGGCGCTCGAACAGCACATCGACCGTTGAGCCAATCGCAGCCTTGTTGAAGGCCGATTGCTGGCTGTCGATCAGTTCCTGGAGCCGCTCCAATCGCTGGTCCATCTCGGAGGGGGACACCGTCTCCTGCATGTCCGCGGCCGGCGTTCCCGGCCGGGCGGAGTATTTGAACGAATATGCCGCAGCGTAGCCGATTTGCGTGACAAGCGCGAGGGTCGCGAGAAAATCTTGCTCGCTCTCGCCGGGGAAGCCGACGATAAAATCTGATGAGAAAGCAATGTCTTGGCGTGCGGACCGGAAACGGTCGACGACACGCCGATAATCATCGGCGGTATGTTTCCGGTTCATGGCAGCCAGAATCCGGTCCGAGCCCGACTGCACCGGCAGGTGCACGAACGGCATCAAGGCATCGAGATCGCGATGGGCTGCAATCAGACTGTCATCGACATCGCGCGGATGGCTGGTCGAATAACGCAGCCGCGCGACGCCCGGGAGCGCCGCGAGGTGCTCCAGCAGCCTGCCGAGCGGCCAGCTTTTTCCGTCCGGTCCCTCGCCGTGATAGGCGTTGACGTTCTGTCCGATCAGCGTGAGCTCGCGCACGCCGTTCTCGGTGAGCCGCTTCACGTCGTCGACGATCTTTGTCACCGGCCGCGAGACTTCCGAGCCACGCGTGTAAGGCACGACGCAGAAGGTGCAGAACTTGTCGCAGCCTTCCTGCACCGTGACGAAAGCGGAAATGCCGCGGGCGCGGATCGCGCCGGGCTTGGGTTGGGCCAGGAAGCCGAACTTGTCCTGAGCCGGGAATTCGGTCTCGATGGCGCGGCCTTCATTGCCGGCGCGCTTCAACAGCTGCGGCAAATGATGATAGCTCTGCGGTCCCACCACGACGTCGACCGCGGGTGCACGGCGCACGATCTCCTCGCCCTCGGCCTGTGCCACGCAGCCTGCGACCGCGATCTGCATGGTACGCCCGTCGCGCGCGGCGGCGTCCTTGGCGACGCGCAGGCGGCCGAGCTCCGAATAGACCTTTTCCGAGGCCTTCTCGCGGATATGGCAGGTGTTGAGGATGACGAGGTCGGCGTCATCAGCGCTGGCCGTCTCCACGAATCCTTCCGGGGCCAGCGTGTCCACCATGCGCTGGGCATCGTAGACGTTCATCTGGCAGCCATATGATTTGATGTGCAGCTTGCGCGGCGGCGTCATGGAATCCGGAATTGAGGTGGAGGACCGCCCTCAGATATAGGCTGGGGAGGCGAAAATCCAGCGATTGGCGCCCTTTGGGCTGTCATTCCGGGGCGAGCGCTGGCGGGAAGTGCGGAATCCCGCCAAAACCTCGGGATTCCGGGCGTGTGCGTGTCCCGGCAGCCGCCAGCTGCACTCAGAAAATACCCTGAATCAGCCCGCCAGGGTGTCCGCCGCGACCCGCCGGACCAGCTCCGGCAATTGCCGCATATCGTCGAACGTCAATCCGGCCCCGGCGGCCCGGAGCCTTTCAGCGTGGCCCGGCGGGCAATGGCTGCCACCGTGAAAGCCCAGCACGGTCATCCCGGCGGCATGCGCGCCGGTCACCCCGGGGACGCTGTCCTCGATCACGAGGCACCGCTCCGGCGCGACTTTCATCTGCGCGGCGGCGAACAGAAAAAGATCGGGCGCGGGCTTGCCGCGCGCGACCTGGCTCGCGGAAAAGATGTTCGGCGCAAGCAGATCGTAGAGACCGGCGCAGGTCAGGCCATGATGGATCTTCTCCGGTGTGCCGCTCGACGCAACGCATTTGGGCAAATCGATTGCGCCAATCGCTGCGGCCACATGGGTGATCGGCTGCAAATCGCTGGCATAAAATTGCAGCGTCGCAGCATTCACTTGGCTTTCGAGATCATCGGGAAGATTGCGGCCGATCTCCTGTTCGACCATTCGCCGTGCATCTTTCTCGGATACGCCGAGGAAGCGGACCAGCACCTGCTCCGATGTGATCGGATAGCCGTGCCTCGACAGCACATCTGCATGCGCGCGACAGGAGATCACCTCGCTGTCCACGAGCACGCCGTCGCAATCGAAGATGACGAGATCGATCGCCACTTAACTTGTGGGTTTGTCGTCGTCGAGCGGGACGCAATAGAGTTCGAGCCGATGATCGACCAGCTTGTAGCCGAGCTTGCGGGCGATCTCCGCCTGGAGCTTCTCGATCTCCTCGGAGGTGAACTCGATCACCTTGCCGTCGCGCAGGTTGATGAGGTGGTCGTGATGGCTGTCGCGCATCTGCTCGTAGCGCGCGCGGCCTTCGCGGAAATCATGGCGCTCGATGATGCCCGCATCTTCGAACAGCTTGACGGTCCGATACACGGTCGAGATCGAGATCTTGTCGTCGACCGCGACACAGCGGCGATATAGTTCCTCCACATCGGGATGATCGACCGCCTCCGCGAGCACGCGGGCGATGACACGACGCTGCTCGGTCATGCGCATGCCTGTGGCGGCACAGCGCGCCTCGATGCCGGACGCCTTGGAAGCGGGGGAAGGTTTAAGACCAGTCATGTGATGTCCGCCTGACGGGGCGCTTTCTGCCATCAATGTTACGACAAGTCACGTCGCATCAGAAGTGCGTTCAATTGTTCCCCGTTCGGCTGCTTATAGTAGCGTTCGCGGCGTCCGACCACCATGAATCCGGCTCGGTCGTAGAGCCGCCGCGCCGGCTGGTTATTTTCCTCGACCTCAAGAAATATTGTGCGCACGCCGCGTCCTGCCAGGTGGCCGAGATGGGTCATCAGCAGCGTGCGAGAGAGGCCGCGGCCGCGATGGGCCTGATCGACCGCGATCGAGAGAATCTCTGCTTCGTCTGCGCCGATCCGCGACACCGCGAAGCCCACGGTCTTGCGGCCGAGCCGCAACCGGTGCACCAGCGTGTTGCGCTCGCTGAGCATGCTCTCGAACTCGCCTTCGCCCCAACCGCGCGCGAAGGAGGCGCCGTGGAGTTGCGCAAGCCGTGCGACGTCGCGCGCGACAGCCGGCTCGACGACGGCCGTACCGCCGCGCCACCATTCCGACAACCATTTCATCGTGAGCTTGCGGCTTGTGCTGCAAGCGGCAGTTGTGCGGGCGGCTTTGCGTCGGGCGCCCGCAGATAGAACGGCCGCGCCGGATTTGTCGCGGGATCGGCGGCGGCGCCAAGCCATGCGACCCAGCCGATGTCGGGCGCGGGCTGCGCGTCGACCGCGACCGGCTGCGGCATATCTTTCGGCCAGCGCTCGGCGAGGATCTTCGCGGCATTGCCGACCAGATGCGGCGCGCCGAATTGCGACGCCGCGATCGCCTCGTCGATGGGAGCGACGCCCGGCCGCACCAGCTGACTGCCGTCACCGGCCACGATCTGGAAATAGACGTGGTCGTGCCGCGCGTCGATCGCCGAGATCACCGGCGCCGCTCCGCTCTGGCCGACGACGGCGGCGGCATAGGCCGACAAGGTGGTCAGGCCGACGGCGGGCCGCTTCGCAGCAAGCGCAAGGCCGCGGGCGGCCGAAATGCCGACGCGCAGGCCGGTGAAACTTCCGGGGCCCATGGTGACCGCGATGCGCTCGAGCGCTGTGAAGGCGAGGTTGGCTGACTGCATCACGCGCGCGATCATCGGCATCAGCGCTTCGGCGTGGCCGCGCTTCATCAGAAGCTGCTCCTGCGCGAGGAGCTGGCCGGCATCGGTGTCGAGAACGGCAACCGCGCACGCTTCCAGCGCGGTATCGATGGCAAGGATCAGCATGGAACGATGGTAGCACCATCCGTCATGGAATGCTCGTCATCATGGCCGGGCTTGTCCCGGCCATCCACGCCTTTGCGGCCCCAGCCTACATCGGCCGGACTTCGACCACGTCGGGGACGAAGTGCTTGAGCAGGTTCTGGATGCCGTGCTGGAGCGTCGCGGTCGATGACGGGCAGCCGGCGCAGGAGCCCTTCATGTTGAGATAGACGATACCATCCTTGAAGCCGCGGAAAGTGATGTCGCCGCCGTCATTGGCGACCGCTGGCCGCACGCGGGTCTCGATCAGATCCTTGATCATGTCGACCGTCTCGGCATCGGCTTCGTCAAAGAACTCGTCCTCTTCGTCGAGATCGACATCGCTCGCGGCCGCACCGTCGGCGAGCAGCGGCGCGCCGGACATGTAGTGCTCCATGATGGCGCCGAGGATCGCGGGCTTGAGCTGTTGCCATTCACCGTTCGCCTTGGTCACGGTGATGAAGTCCGAGCCGTAGAACACGCCGGTGACGCCGGGGACTTCGAACAGCTTTTCGGCGAGCGGCGAGCGTGCGGCCGATTCGCGGTTGGCAAATTCCATCGGTCCGCCGTCGACCACGACGCGGCCGGGAATGAACTTCAGCGTGGCGGGATTGGGGGTGGCTTCGGTTTGAATGAACATGGTTTTCTCCAGACGTCGCCGGTTCAAGGCCGGCGCGTGCTCTATCCACTAGCAGATGGCGACGGCGAACGCACGGTCAAGGGGTAAGCTGGCCGTTCACCTGTTATATCAGCGGGTTAGGGTACCCGCTTCTTCCCTCTGCCGGCTAACGGGGCGAGGCGAACGAGCAGCAGTCTAGGACAGCGAATCCACGCTCTGGTCGCTGAGCGCGCCGGAAATGACCGTCACCGGCACCGGGAACGTGCCCAGCGCGTGCGCGAGCAGCGCGACCAATGGCCCCGGGCCTTCCGCGCCCGGGTTCGCGGCGAGCACCAGCATGGCGATGTCGGGGTCCTCGTCGATCACCGCCAGCAGCTGTTCCATCGCAGCGCCTTCGCGGATCACCCGTTCCGGCGTGATCGCGGCGATGCCGTTGGCGCGGCCGGCGGCACGGTCGAGCGCGGCTTCGGCCGCCTCATGCGCTTCGGCGCGCATGATGTCGGCGACCCCCAGCCATTCCTGGCTCTGCTGTTCGGGCTCGATGATGCGGAGCATCACCACGCCGCCACCGGCCCGAATCGCCCAGCGGCTGGCGTAATAGACCGCGCGATCCCATTCGGCGGTGTCGTCGACGATGACGAGGCATTTGGGTTTGTGACCCGGCTCGAAGCAAAGTCGCTTGCTGGTCATGCATGTCCCGGAATGTCCACGCTGACATGCTGCCACACTCCGTCGTACTTGGGGAGAGCAGAAGCGAGCCGGCGCCGTGGCGTCGGCCGCGTTTTCGCGAACTTATTATCAGCGCCGACGGATGAAGCCGACGATGTCCTTCGAGAGCTTCATGGTCTCGTCGGCAATCGCGCGCGCGCGGTCGGCGCCATCGTTCAGGATCGCGTCGATATGGCCGGGGTCGGCGACGAGGCGCTTCATCTCGCCGGCAATCGGCGCGAGCTTCGTGACGCACAAATCCACCAGCGCGTTCTTGAAGCTGGAGAACTGGCCGCCGCCGAAATCCCTGAGCACGTCGGCCTTGGAGCGGCCGGAGAGCGCGGCGAAGATACCGACGAGATTGTCGGCCTCGGGACGCGCTTCCAGACCCTTCTCCTCGGTCGGCAGCGGCTCCGGGTCGGTCTTGGCCTTGCGGACCTTCTGCGCGATGGTGTCGGCGTCGTCGGTCAGATTGATGCGCGAATTATCCGACGCATCCGACTTCGACATCTTCTTGGTGCCGTCGCGCAAGCTCATCACGCGCGTCGCCGGGCCCGTGATCAAGGGTTCCGGCAGCGGGAAAAACAGGCCGTCATTGGCGCCCTGGCTGCGGATCGAGTCGGCGAAGTCGTTGTTGAACTTCTGCGCGATGTCGCGCGAGAGCTCAAGATGCTGCTTCTGGTCCTCGCCGACCGGCACGTGGGTGGCGCGGTAGAGCAGAATGTCAGCCGCCATCAGCACGGGATAGTCGAACAGACCGACGGACGCGTTCTCGCGGTCCTTGCCGGCCTTCTCCTTGAACTGGGTCATGCGACCCAGCCAGCCCATGCGCGCGACGCAGTTGAAGATCCAGGCGAGCTCGGCGTGGCCCGAGACCTGGCTCTGGTTGAACACGATGTGCTTGCTCGGATCGATGCCGCTGGCGATGAACGCCGCGGTCACCTCGCGGGTGTTGCGCGCGAGCTCGACTGGTCCGCCCCAGACGTCCACGCCCTGCGTGATCGCGTGCATGTCGACGACGCAATAGATGCAGTTGTGGGTTTCCTGCATCTTCACGAAGTTGACGATTGCGCCGAGATAATTGCCGAGGTGCAGATTGCCCGTCGGCTGGACGCCCGAAAAAACCCGTTCAACGAATGGCATGGCAGCTTCCCTGCAAGATACGGGGCGTCGTTTCCAACAGCGGCGCTGCCCCGTCAAGGGAATTTCGCTGACTTCAGGCGCCGGGATCGGGCTGGGCGGGGCGCTTAAAGGCACCGGCCGCCTCGCGCCAGGACGCGACGCGGAGGATTTGCAGGAGCAAGCCATAGACGACGATTCCGGCGGCGATCTGTGATCCCAGCGCAATGAAGCGGATGAGCCCATGGGCCTGTGAAGGCAAGAGGCCCGCGGTCAGCCACAGCAGGCCGCCCATGGCGAGCGCGGCGAGCACGATTCGCGGCAGCCGCTTGCGGGCGGCGGCGTCGACCGAGAAGCCGAATTCACGCGTGCCTTTCCGGAGCAGCGAGATCGCACTGCTCCAGGCGCCGGCGGCGATGCTGGCGGCGATCCCGCTCGCGCCGAAGAAGTGACCGAGCAGGATCGCGAGCGCGACCGCGACCACGAACCCTTTGGCAGTCGCAAGCAGCGGCGTCATCGTGTCGCTGCGGGCAAAATAGGCCGGGGACAGCGCCTTGATCAGCACGTGCGCCGGCAGTCCCAGCGCCAGCCACATCAGGGCGCGCGCCGTGGCCGCGCTGTCCTCCGCGCCAAAGGCGCCGTGTTCGAACAGCAGCCGCACGATCGGCTCGGCCAGCACGATCAGGCCGAGCGTCGCCGGCAATGCCAGCCCGGTCGCGAGTTCCAGCGCGCGCGATTCCACATGCGCAACCGCGTCACGGTCACCGCTCCTCGCCGCGCGCGTCAGCTCCGGCACCAGCACCGTACCCATGGCGACGCCGACAATACCGAGCGGCAGCTCGATCAAGCGGTTGGCGAAATAGAGCCAGGAGACCGCGGCCGGCGTGGCGGAGGCGATGATCGCGCCGGCAACCATCAGCCATTGCGGGCCGGAGCTCGCGATCATGCCCGGGATCGCCTTGGCGAAGAAGCCGCGCATGTCCTTGTCGAAGCTCACGCGCAACGGTGTCGCCAGACGCGCACTTCGCTGCGACAGCAGCATCAGGAGCTGCAACAGGCCGGCGATGCCGACGGAGGCCGCCAATATCCACGCGGCGACGGTCGCGTCGACGTGCCACAGCAGGAGTGTTGTGATCGCAGCGATCAGGGCGATGTTGAACAGCAGCGGCGAGAACGCGGTGAGTGCAAAGCGACCCTGCGCGTTGAGCAGGCCCATCAGCACCGTGACGGGTCCCGCGAAGGCAAGATAAGGCAGCATCAGCCGCGCATTCTGGACGGCGAGATCGAGCGATGCGCTGCCGACGAAGCCCGGTGCGATGATCATGATGATCAGCGGCATCAGCAGTGCAATCACGATTGAGATTGCGATCAGGCCCGCGCTCACCGAGCCGAGCACGCGTCCCGCGAACGCCGCCGCAACCGCCTCGCCGTCGCGGTCACGAACGCGCAGCCAGGCCGGGATCAGCGCCGCATTCAGCGCCCCCTCGCTGAGCAGGCGCCGCACCACATTGACGAGCTGAAATGCCGCCAGAAACGCGTCCGCCACGGCGCCGGTGCCGAGCAGCGCCGCGATCAGGGAATCGCGTGCAAAGCCCAGCAGCCGTGAAGCCAGTGTCCCCGTCGAGACGGTCAGGAAGGAGCGGATCATCGGAACTGCATAATACCGTTGCTTGCCCGCGAAGGGCCGGCCGTGATAGGCCGCGAGCCAGATTTCAGACCGACAGGAAGCGGATTTCCGCGGGTATCGCAATCCGCCAAACAGGATCAAGGTGAATGGCTGACGTGAAATATGACGTTCTCGGCATCGGCAACGCGCTGTTCGACGTGCTGGTCAAGACCGACGAAGCCTTTCTGGGCAAGCACGGCATGACCAAGGGCAGCATGTCCCTGATCGACGAGGCGCGGGCCGCCGCCATCTACAAGGACATGGGCCCGGCGACGGAAGTTTCCGGCGGTTCGGCCGCCAACACCATCGTCGGCATCGGCAGCCTCGGGGCGCGCGCCGCCTATGTCGGCAAGGTCAAGGACGACCAGATCGGGAAGCTCTACGTCCACGACATCCGCGCGGCCGGCGTCGCCTTCAACACGCCCGCGGCGAAGGACGGTCCTGCGACCGGCTGCTCCTACATCCTGGTGACTGACGACGGCGAGCGCACCATGAACACCTATCTCGGCGCCGCGCAGGACCTGTCGCCCGCCGACATCGACCCGGCCGAGATCGCCGCGGCCGGCATCGTCTACCTCGAGGGCTATCTCTGGGACCCCAAGAACGCCAAGGACGCCTTCGTCAAGGCGGCCAAGATCGCTCATGATGCCAAGCGCAAGGTGGCGCTGACGTTGTCGGATTCCTTCTGCGTCGATCGTTATCGCGACGAGTTCCTGGGGCTGATGCGCAACGGCACCGTCGATATCGTGTTCGCGAACGAGTCCGAGCTGCATTCGCTCTACCAGACCTCGGACTTCGACACCGCGCTCAAGCAGCTGCGCAACGACGTCAATCTCGGCGTGGTCACCCGCAGCGAGAAAGGCTGCGTGGTGGTGACGCCAACTGACGCAGTCGCAGCCCCGGCGTCTCCGATCGCGAAACTCGTGGACACCACCGGGGCCGGCGATCTCTTCGCCGCCGGCTTCCTGTTCGGTCTGGCGCGCAACCTGCCCCACAAGCAGTGCGGCGAACTCGGCGCGCTCGCGGCCGCCGAAGTGATCCAGCACATCGGCGCGCGTCCACAGGTGTCGCTGAAGGAGCTCGCCCGGCAGCGCGGGCTGACGGCTTAAGGTGGAATAGCCTCATCCTCGCTGTCATGGGCCGGCGGGGGGGGGGGGGGGGGGGCGGCGGGGGGGGGGGGGGGGGGTGGGGGGGGGGGGGGGGGCCGGCGCGGGCGGGGGGGGGGGGGGGGGGGGGGGGCGCGCG
>NZ_JBVVPP010000027.1:0-84764 GCF_055811315.1 Bradyrhizobium sp. MI1.4
CCTGCGACAAGCAGGACTTCCACGCGATCCCCGCGGGCATGGCGACATTCGAGAAGCTGCCGGGGCATTAGGGCGCCCACCCGCCCATGATCATCATCCCCATGTCGCCGTCGACAAAGCGCTTCAAGTTGGTCGAAAAGTGCTGGGCGCCGACGTTGGGGTCCATCCAGTCGGCAATCTTGCGCACCTGTACGAAGGCAGCCTTTATCTCGGGGCCCTCCAGGGCCTTCTTGTCGAGATTCATGATGGCTGCGCGGTAAGCGGTGGGGCTGATGCCCGCCAAAGCGGCCTCGAATTTCTGGCCGTCGTCCGGGCGGGTGCCACCGTTGGCGATGGGATAGGGGACGCCGCCTGCTTTCATCTTCTCGGCGAGGTCGTTGAACTCAGCCCATGTGACGGGGACCTTGTCGGCCTTGGCCTTGTCCATCGCGCGTTTGGAGAGAAACAGCATGTTGGTGCTGTAGATCTGCAACGGCAGTGCAATCCACTTGCCCCCCGGCTTGTGCAATTTTGCAAGATCCGGAGCGACAACCTTTTCGTAGCCGGCGGCAGCGACGACGGCATCGAGATCGACGGTTGGGGCAATCTTGGACCAGGCCGCGATCTCGGGACCTTTGAGCTGCGAGCAGGCCGGCGGATCGCCGGCCATGATCTGGGCACGCAGCTTGTTCATCATCTCGGTGGTGAAGCCGGGGACGGGCGAGTGCTGCCAAACCCCGCCTTTCTCCTCGAATTTCTTGCCGAGTGCCGTGATGGCCGCCCCATCGCTACCTGCGGACCATTGCGAGATCGCAGTCAGACGCGGCTTGATCGCGCCTTGCGCGCGGGCGAATGCCGGCAGCGCGAGCGCGGCCGCAGATCCGGCGAGCAGTTGGCGCCTTGTTGTCGTGATCGGCATGGCAATTTCCTCCCGGTGTGAACTCTTTCGCGCGAGAGCCGCGCGGCATCAGGTACGTCAGGCGGCCTCGGCCGATGCGGCCGGCATGCCGCCGCGGCAAGCGAGGCAGAAAGACGCGAATGCCAGCGCCGCCCGCGGATCGTTGCCGTTCGACGGCGGCACGAAAGCGAGCGACACTTGCGCGTGTTTGCGGCCGCCCAACAGGCTGGCGTCGATCCCCTCGACGAGCGCGTTGCGATCGTCCTCGGTGAGGAGCGACGGCCAGCCGCTGATCGCGACGCCCTTGCATGGCTTCACGTTCAGCGTATTGCCGATCGCAAGGCCAAGCCGGAACAGCCGCCGGCGCAATTCCTGCCGCACGCGCGACGAGAGCGGCATCGCGGTCACCCACTCGCTGCCGAGCTCAAGCAACTCGGCTTCCGCGACGCCAAGAAGCTCGGCCAAAGCGGGAAGCGACGTATAAGCCTCGACGCAGCCATGATGACCGCAGCGGCAAATTGGTCCGTCGGCTCCGAACACCATGTGGCCGAGCTCGACCGGCTGGAGGACATCGTCCTCGACCGCGTCATCCATCCAGGTGCCCGCGACGCCCTGACCGACGAAGACGAAGAGATGCGCGCCGCTGAATGGATAATGCTCCGTGCGGCAACGGTGAAAGATGGCGTGCGCGACGACCGAATTGGTGAACTCGACCCGCACGCCGGGAAGTGTCTCGCCGAACATCTCGCTGATCCGCCCGACATCGCAGGGAATGATCGGATTGCCTGACGCGCCCAGCCGGCCGAGACCCGGAATCGAGACGCCGATCTGTGCGAGGGGGATACGTCGACGCCGCGTCCACTCGCGCAGCAATGTCATCGCTTCGCGAAACGCCCGGCCGACCGTCGCGACGGTCGGCGTCTTCGGCAGCGGCACATGCCCGGTGTAGTGCAGTTCGCCCGACAGGCCCCCGACCCCGACGCTGAGCCGCTGAGTGGTCAGCTCGAACGCCGCGAGCGCCACCGCCTTATCGAGCGACACGAGACCCGTGGGGCCACCGACATAAGGGGCAGGGCGCCGCACTTCCTCGATCAGGCCTTCGGCCTTCAGATCGAACAGGATGCGCGACAGGCTCGCTTCCGACAGGCGCACGGCCTTGGCCAGCGGCGGGCGAAAAGACCCGCCTGACTGAAGCAGGTGAGTCAAAATGGCAGCGCGCGTCTGCCGCCGACTTCTCGGCTGCTCCGGCATTTCCATCCCTGTCGTCATTCTTACTTAGAGTAAGAATTTGCGCGCGAAGCGTTGCGACGTCAAGCGTCGGCCGAGATATTGCGCCGACTTGTTGTTGTGCACGGCAGCAGGGTTGTGTCCGTGCAAAACAAAACGGCGCCATCCGGAGATGGCGCCGCTTCGAAAGCCGTGATGGGCTCGATCTTACTTCCGGTTGTTGATCGCAACGTAGTCGCGGCGGGTGACGCCGGTGTAGAGCTGGCGCGGACGGCCGATCTTCTGCTGCGGATCCTCGATCATCTCGCTCCACTGGCTGATCCAGCCGACGGTGCGGGCGACCGCGAACAGCACGGTGAACATCGAGACCGGGAAGCCCATCGCCTTCAGCGTGATGCCCGAATAGAAGTCGACGTTCGGGTAGAGCTTGCGGTCGATGAAGTACTGGTCGCTGAGCGCGATCTTCTCGAGCTCGAGCGCCACCTTCAGCATCGGATCGTCGCCATGGCCGGTCTCCTTGAGCACGGCGTGACACATCTTCTGCATGATCTTGGCGCGCGGATCGTAGTTCTTGTAGACGCGGTGACCGAAGCCCATCAGGCGGACTTCAGAGTTCTTGTCCTTCACCTTGGCGATGAACTCGGGGATCTTGTCGACCGAGCCGATCTCGGCGAGCATCGCGAGCGCTGCTTCGTTGGCGCCGCCATGGGCCGGGCCCCACAGGCAGGCGATGCCGGCCGCGATGCAGGCGAACGGGTTGGCGCCGGAGGAGCCGGCGATACGCACGGTCGAGGTCGAGGCGTTCTGCTCGTGGTCGGCGTGCAGGATGAAGATCTTGTCCAGCGCGTCAGCCAGCACCGGGTTGATCTTGTAGTCCTCGCACGGCACGGCAAAGCACATGTGCAGGAAGTTCTCGGCGAACTTCAGCGAGTTTTTCGGATACACGAAGGGCTGGCCGACCGTGTATTTGTAGGCCATCGCAGCCAGCGTCGGGATCTTGGCGATCATGCGCATGGAGGCGATCATGCGCTGCTTCGGATCGTTGATGTCGGTTGAGTCGTGATAGAACGCGGCGAGCGCGCCGACAGCCGCTACCATGATCGCCATCGGATGGGCGTCGCGGCGGAAGCCCTGGAAGAAGCGGGCCATCTGCTCGTGCACCATCGTGTGATGGATCACGCGGTCGTCGAAATCCTTCTTCTGCGCGGCGGTCGGAAGCTCCCCGAACAGCAGCAGATAGCAGGTCTCGAGGAAGTCGCCATTCTCGGCGAGCTGTTCGATCGGATAGCCGCGGTATTCCAGCACGCCCGCGTCACCGTCGATATAGGTGATCTTGGACTGGCAGCTCGCGGTCGAGGTAAAGCCCGGATCGTAGGTGAACAGGCCGGACTGGCCGTAGAGCTTGCCGATATCGATGACGTCGGGCCCGACGCTGCCGCTGTGGATCGGAAGATCGAAATTCTTGTTTCCGACCGTCAGTGTGGCGGTCTTATTGCTTGGTTTGGCGTCCATCAGAGGTCCCCGATGTATGGTGAAACGGGCCGGACCCGGAGGCCCCGATGAGATATCGCGGGGCAGGCCGGATGTTCCAGAAGGTACGGGTGAGATGGGTATATTATTGCTGTGTGCGCTGCAAGATGGCGCCACGCATGGTCGACTTACGTCGTAGGCTGGCCCTCAGCTAGTCCTTAGCCTGATCCTTAAGCCGGCCCTGGCTTTCCTGGCGTCCCAGGACGTCCAAAACCTCGAATATGCCGGGCGACGTCGTCCGACCGGTCAGCGCGGCCCGCAGCGGCTGGGCGACCGCGCCGAGCTTGAGACTATTTTCCTCGGCAAAGGCGCGCAGCGCGGCTTCCGCATTGGCCGCGCTCCACGTCTCGACTTTCTCCAGCGCGGAATGAAGCTGGCCGATCAGCTTGCGGTTCTCAGGCGTCAGCAGCGCCGCCGCCTTCGGGTCAAGCTCCAGCGGCCGGTCCGCGAAAATGAAATAGGCGCTGTCGATCAGCTCGATCAGCGTCTTGGCGCGCTCCTTCAGGGCCGGCATGGCCTTCAGGAGCTGCGCGCGCGTGGTGTCGTTTAACTTGGCCTTAAGCTCGTCGCGGCTGGGCACGACGTGGTCGAGCACGTCCTCGAACATCTTCACGAGTGATTGATCGTCGGCATTGCGGATGTAGTGGCCGTTGAGGTTTTCCAGCTTGGCAAAATCGAAGCGCGCTGCTGCGCGGCCGACGCTGGCAAGATCGAACGCCGCGATCATCTCCTCCGTCGAGAAGATTTCCTGGTCGCCATGGCTCCAGCCGAGCCGGACGAGATAGTTGCGGAGCGCGGACGGGAGGTACCCCATGGCGCGGTAGGCATCGACGCCAAGCGCGCCGTGCCTCTTGGAGAGCTTTGAGCCGTCCGGGCCATGGATCAGGGGGATGTGGGACATGCTCGGCAGCGTCCAGCCCATCGCGTCGTAGATCTGCTTTTGGCGGGCCGCGTTGATCAAATGGTCGTCGCCGCGGATGACGTGGGTGACGCCCATGTCGTGGTCGTCGACCACGACAGCGAGCATGTAGGTCGGGTTGCCATCGCCGCGCAGCAGGACGAGGTCATCCAGATTCTCGTTCTGCCAGACCACGCGGCCCTGGACCTGGTCCTCGATCACGGTCTCGCCGGTCTGGGGCGCACGGAGCCGGATGGTGGGCTTTACGTCGGTCGGGGCCGTCGCCGGATCGCGGTCGCGCCACAGGCCGTCATAGAGGCGCGTGCGCCCCTCTGCGCGCGCCTTCTCGCGCATCGCGGTGAGCTCCTCGGCGGTGGCGTAGCAGCGATAGGCCTTGCCGTCGGCGAGCAGCTGCTCGGCGACCTCGCGGTGGCGGGCGGCGCGGCTGAACTGGTAGATGACGTCGCCATCCCAGCCGAGCTCCAGCCATTTCAGGCCGTCGAGGATGGCGCCGATCGCGGCCTCGGTGGAGCGCTCCCGGTCGGTGTCCTCGATCCGGAGCAGCATCTTGCCGCCGTGCTTCTTCGCATAGAGCCAGTTGAACAGCGCCGTGCGCGCGCCCCCGATATGGAGGAAGCCGGTCGGCGAAGGAGCGAAACGGGTGACGACGGGAGAGGTCATTCTTGGCAGGGCCTATGCATTGGAGGCGGTGGTATATAACAGGACCGGAGCATAACTAAAGCCCGGCAGCGGACCGCCAGGGGTTGCTTGAGACCTTGCTTAAGCCCTTGGCTCAGCCAAGGGAATTTGGCAGAAGGGCCGCTGATTTCCCTACAGGATTTTCGTAATGACAGAACCGGTGGCGAACGAGGTTGGGCGCGATTTCATTCGTGACATCATCCAGGCCGACCTCGAGCAGGCCAAATACAAGGAGATCGTGACCCGGTTCCCGCCGGAGCCGAACGGTTATCTCCATATCGGCCACGCCAAGTCGATCGCGCTCAATTTCGGCATCGCCCAAGAGTTTCCGGGCCGTTGCCATCTGCGCTTCGACGACACCAATCCGGTCAAGGAAGAGCAGGAATATATCGATTCCATCCAGGCCGACGTGCGCTGGCTCGGCTTCGACTGGGGCAAGAACCTGTTCTTCGCTTCGGACTATTTCGACCGCCTCTACGAATGGGCGGAGCAGCTGATCCGCGACGGGCTCGCCTATGTCGATGACCAGACCCAGGAGCAGATTCGTCTCGCGCGCGGCACGCTGACCGAGCCCGGCAAGAACTCGCCGTTCCGCGATCGCACCGTGGATGAAAACCTCGACCTGTTCCGTCGCATGAAGGCGGGCGAATTCCCGAACGGCGCGCGCGTGCTGCGGGCCAAGATCGACATGGGTGCGGGCAACATCAATCTGCGCGACCCCGTGCTGTACCGCATCCTGCATGCGCACCATCCGCGCACCGGGACCAAGTGGAGCATCTATCCAAGCTACGACTATGCCCACGGCCAGTCGGATGCCATCGAAGGCATCACGCACTCGATCTGCACGCTGGAGTTCGAGGACCATCGGCCGCTCTACGACTGGTTCATCGAGAAGCTGCCGGTGCCCTCGAAGCCGCACCAGTACGAATTCGCGCGTCTGAACCTGACCTACACGCTGCTGTCCAAGCGTGTGCTGACCCAGCTCGTCCGCGAGGGCCATGTCGCGGGCTGGGACGACCCGCGCATGCCCACCATGGCGGGCATGCGCCGCCGCGGCGTGCCGCCGGCCGCGCTTCGCGAATTCGTCAAGCGCATCGGCGTTGCGAAAGCCAATAGCGTGGTCGACGTCGGCATGCTGGAATTCTGCATCCGCGAGGAATTGAACCGCACGTCGCAGCGGCGCATGGCGGTGCTTAAGCCGCTCAAGGTCGTGATCGAGAATTATCCCGAGGGGCAGACCGAGGAGCTCGAGGCGATCAACCATCCGGATGATCCCTCCGCCGGCACCCGCAAGATCACGTTCGGTCGTGAGCTCTATATCGAGCAGGACGACTTCATGGAGAACCCGCCGAAAAAGTTCTTCCGTCTGTCGCCGGGTAACGAGGTGCGGCTGCGCTACGCCTATTTCGTCAAGTGCACCGGCGTGATCAAGAACGATGCCGGCGAGGTGGTGGAGCTGCGCTGCACCTACGATCCCGCGACCAAGGGCGGCAACGCGCCCGATGGCCGCAAGGTCAAGGCCACCATGCACTGGCTGCCGGCGGCGACATCCGTGCCCGCGGAAATCCGCATCTACAATCAGCTGTTTGCCAAACCGAGCCCGGACGCCTCGAACTTCGCCGCCGACCTCAATCCGCAGTCACTGGAAATTCTCGCTAATGCCCGCGTCGAGGCATCGGTCGCGGAAAGCAATTCGACCGAGCCGATGCAGTTCGAGCGCCAGGGCTATTTCGTGCGCGACAAGGACTCGACGTCCGACAGACCGGTATTTTCCAGGACTATCGGTCTGCGCGACACGTTCGCGAAGGAAGTTGCCAAAGGCTGAAAAGAGCTGCGAGACCACAATGAGCAACGAAGCCGACGCTATCGTTTCCGGCATCATCGCGAAATGGCGCGCCGGCTTCGCCACGCTCGATGCGGCCGCGCTCTCATCGCTCTATGCGAGGAATGCCTTCTTCTTCGGCTCCAACCCAAAGCTCTACCGGGGCAGGGCCGGCGTCGCAGACTATTTCAACGGCCTGCCGCGCTGGCGCAAGCCGAGCGCGGTGTTTTCCGAGGTGACGGCGGCGCAGGCAGGTCCTGATCTGATCAATATGGCCGCGACCATCTCGTTCGATCTCGCCGGCGAACGCCCCGATTTCTCGGTCAAGATGAGCTGGGTCATCATGCGCGAGGACGGCGAGTGGAAGATCGTCAATCACCATGCTTCGTCGCAGGCGCCGCTGATCTGACGAGCGGGCACACGGCTTCGTCATTCTCGTGAGAGAACGAACGTGCTCCCCGCGCGTTGGGGTGGGTCCAACAAGGAACCCACCATGCAGAACATCGCAGAGCATATGGAAGTGATCGGCGCCGACGGCGTCCACATCGGCACCGTCGACAAGGTCGAAGGCAATCGCATCAAGCTGACCAAGAAGGACAGCGGCGAGGGCAGCCACAAGGGCCATCATCACTTCATCGACAAGGGCCTCGTCGCCGATATCGAGGGCAACAAGGTCAGGCTGTCGGCCAAGGCGGATGTGGCCGTGACGATGGAAGAGGAAAAGTAGCGGCCGCGCCCCTTCGTTCCTGATCCGTACCGCTATCCGCCCACCTGCACGTTCCGGTAGCTTCTGGCTTCGTTGCGTATCATCGAGTGCAGGGAATGGCGGAGCCGGGCCGGTCGGTACGATCGCAGGGGATCGCGGGGACGTGGCCCGCGGGCCGCGCCGCGTCCGCGGGCGGCCTCGCGCCTGCAGGCCTCGACCTCTGGACATCGCTGGCCGAGACCCTCCGCGCCTGGCTGCGCGCCGAGGCGGGCGCCGGGCGGCTGTTGCCGTGGGTGCCCGTCGCGTTTGGCTGCGGCATCGCGCTTTATTTCTCTGCCGATCATGAGCCGGTGCTGTGGGTCGTTGCCACGACCGCCATCGCGCTCCTGCTTGGCGCGGCTCTGTTGCGGCGGAGCCGGCTGTTCGCCCCGGCCATCATGATCGCGGCGGTCGCGGCCGGCTTTGCCGTCGCAACCTGGAAGACGGCGCGCATCGCCCACCCGGTGCTGGCAAGGGCGCTCTATTCGGTGTCGTTGTCGGGCTTCGTCGAGGCTCGCGACATCCGCGAGCGTACCGATCGTTTCGTGCTGCGCGTCACGGCGATGGAGGCGCAGCGCAGCGACGTCAGGCTCGAGCGCGTGCGCCTGTCGGTCCGCAAGGGCACCGCGCCGGAGGTCGGTAGCTTCGTTCAGCTGAAGGCACGGCTGATGCCGCCACTCGCGCCGGTGCGGCCCGGCAGCTACGACTTTTCGCGTGACATGTTCTTCCAGGGCATCGGCGCCTCCGGCTTCGCGATGGGCGCCATCACGGTGGCGTCGCCGCCTGAGACCGGCGGCTTACGGCTGCGTTACGCGGCCTTCATGCAAGGCCTGCGCGATGCGATCGATGCCCGCATCCGGGCGACGCTCGACGGCGACAATCGGGCGATCGCGACCGCGCTGCTCACCGGGCGGCGCGATGCGATCACCACGCCCGTCAACGATGCGATGTTCATCTCCGGCCTCGGCCACGTGCTCTCGATCTCCGGTTATCACATGGCCGTCGTTGCCGGCGTCGTGTTCTTCGCGGTGCGCGCGCTGCTCGCTCTGATCCCCGGATTGGCGGCCGGCTTCGCCATCAAGAAATGGTCGGCCGCCGCCGCGCTGGTCGCCGCTGCGTTCTACCTGCTGCTGTCGGGCGCGGAGGTCGCCACGCAAAGGTCGTTCTTCATGACGGCGGTGGTGCTGATCGCGGTGATGGTCGATCGCCGCGCCATCACCTTCCGCACGCTTGCTGTGGCTGCGCTGATCGTGCTGGCGGTCGCGCCGGAAGCGCTGGTGCATCCGAGTTTTCAGATGTCGTTTGCGGCAACGCTCGGCTTGGTCGCACTGGTGCAGATCGGCATGCCCAATTTGTTTGCCTCGCCGGACAATTCGGCGACTGCGCGCATTGCGATGTGGGGTGGGCGCGAGATTGCGATGCTGTTCATGGCTTCGCTGATTGCGGGACTTGCGACGACGCCCTATGCCGCCTTTCATTTCCACCGTGTCACGCCGTTCGGCGTGCTCGCCAATCTCGGCGCGATGCCGGTGGTCTCTGCGCTGGTGATGCCGGCGGGGCTGTTGGGGCTGCTTGCTGCGCCGTTCGGGCTGGACAGCGTGTTCTGGTGGCTGATGGGGATTGGCATCGAGTGGATGGTCGCGGTCTCGCGCTGGGTCGCGGCCTTGCCGGGCGCGGTGGGCCGCATCCCGGCGTTCGGGATCGCGCCGCTGATCGCGGCGAGCCTGGGAATCATTGTGCTCGGCTTGTTGCGCACGCCGCTGCGCTGGTCCGGCGCCCTGGTGCTGCTGGCAGCGATCCTCTGGGGACTGTCGGCGCGGCAGCCCGACATTCTGATTGCCGGGGATGGCGCCAGCGTCGCGGTGCGGGGCAGGGACGGATATCTGCACCTGATCAGGACGAACAAGGACAGCTTTCTGCTCAAGGAATGGCTCGCTGCCGACGCCGATCCGCGCGATGCGGGCAGAGCCTCGCTTGCCGATGGCGTGTCCTGCGACGAATCCGGCTGCGTGACGCCACTGGCCGACGGGAGGCTGGTCGCGCTGGCACTGCGCGTCGACGCTCTCGCGGACGATTGCAGTCGGGCCGCGCTGGTGGTGACGACTCGTCCCGCACCGCCTGATTGCGCGGCGATGGTGGTCGATCGGCAGCGGCTCGCCAGCCAGAGCGCGCTGGCGCTGACGCAGCGTGGTGACGGTTTTGTGGTTCAGGCAGTGAGGGCGAGAGGCACGAGCCGCCCCTGGTTGCCGGCCGGCGCCGGCGAGGGTGATTTCGACGGCAGCCTCGCGCCAAAGTCGACCGCGCCTCGCATCAAGGACGCAACGCCGGCGGACACCGACCTGCAAGCCGACGATTGATCTGATGGTGCGGAGCAACGCAGTGGTTCGGTGCGTCCGTTCGGATTAGCGGGGTGCAAACCACACCATCTCGCCGGCCACGGCCGGCGATGGCGATTTAATCCTGACCTCCGACTTCGTAGCCGGAGGGCGGCTCTGTCAGCCGATCGGCAGGTGCGTGACGGTCGGCTGCCTGTCGGCGGTGATCTGCGCCTTGTGCTCGCGCTCGGTGACCGACTGAGTCACCGGCAGTTGCAGCACCGTCGCGCGCTGGCCTTCGACGAGCTGCGTCACCAGCACGTATTTGCCGTCGGGGAATTCGATCGCATCATGATGGCGGTCGGGAACGTGCGGATCGATCTTGCCGAACTTGCCCACGCGGGAATTGATGGTGCGCGTCCAGATCCAGCGATTGTCGTAGCGGACGTCGTCGGCGAAGGCGAGCTCCGTCCCCGGCAGCAGGCAGACGGCAACAGACGGATCGGCTGCAGAGGCGAAGCCGCGCGTCGAGGTGCCGCGGAAGCTTGTCGTGACGATCGTCTCGCCGACTTCGGCGGGGCGCGACGCGACGGCATGTAGGCTGTAGTCACACATCGGGTGCTCCTCATGCTGGGATAGCAACCCGCGTCTCTTATCGAGGCGCAGGCCTCTATCAGAGTGGAAGCACGAACGCTCTGCTTGGTTGTGGGCAAATCTGCGGCTGGCTTCCGCAAGCCGCGATCACATTATCTTTCCCGAATTCAATAGGAACAAAGCTCGCCGCGATGCATTCGGGAGGCGCGTACGCGAACATTGCCAACTTGGCTGCAACGGCCGAACTTGACCGCTGGTCGCTGTTTCCTCGAACAACCGAGCCGCGAAGCGGTGCTGCTTGAAGCGGTGCTGCTTCGTCGGCGTGGCGAGGAGCCAGCGTTGGAGGAGGGGCCGGATAGTCTGTGCAGAACCAGAAAGGCTATCCAGCCGGAGCGGACGATGATCCGCTCCAATCTCTGACCGGCGATGTCGATCGGAAGCGCGCGAGGCGCCAAGCACCTCCGGCATGAAGTGCTTCCGATATGAAGTACTGCCGATAGAAAGACTCCCGGTATCAGTACTTCCGGTAAAGCCCGATCAGCTTGCCCTGAATCTTCACCCGGTTGGGCGGCAGGATGCGGACCTCATAGGCCGCGTTGGCGGGCTCGAGCGCGATCGAGGCGCCGCGACGGCGGAAGCGCTTCAGTGTCGCTTCCTCGTCGTCGATCAGCGCCACCACGATGTCGCCGGTATCGGCGCTCTCGTTGCGCTGGATCAGGGCCATGTCGCCGTCGAGAATGCCGGCTTCGACCATCGAGTCGCCGCGCACTTCCAGCGCGTAATGCTCGCCCGAGCCGAGCATGTCAGGCGGTACGCTGATAGTATGGCTGCGGGTCTGCAACGCCTCGATCGGCGTGCCGGCCGCGATGCGGCCCATCACCGGCACCGCGACGGGACGTTCGCCCTCGTCAGCGGGCAGGCTCGCGCTCGCACGCACCTTGCCGAGATTGCCCTCGATGACGCTCGGCGTGAAGCCGCGGCGGCTGCCAGCGGCTGCCTGGAGCTCCGGCAGCTTGATGACTTCAATCGCACGGGCGCGGTTGGGCAGGCGTCGGATGAAGCCACGCTCCTCGAGCGCCGTGATCAGGCGATGGATGCCCGACTTCGAGCGCAGATCGAGCGCATCCTTCATCTCGTCGAAGGAGGGCGGCACGCCGCTTTCCTTCAGACGTTCACTGATGAACCGCAGAAGCTCGTATTGTTTGCGCGTTAACATCTCGACCAAAGTCCCCCGGTTGATGTCGTCCGATTCCGAGACGCTGAATTCGGCCATAAGCCGCTGCATGCTCGAAACAAATCATGAACAGACACTATATGTTCGATACATGTTCCGCAACTGCTTAATTTACCGTGAACAGAGCAAAGTGCGCGGAACGCGCGTTGCGGGGGCGCTCAGACGGGGAGCCGCAACACTTCGCAAGCCGTGCCGGCTTCGGCCTTCGGCGCGAATGGTGCGCGGACGAGAAGTACCTGTGCTGCAGCGAGATTCGCAAGCAGCGAAGAGTCCTGATGATTGACGGGAACAACGACGCGTGTGCCATCGTCACGCTCCTCAAGATGCGCGCGCAGATAGTCCTCGCGCTGGTCGTTGGCGCCGACGTCGCGGCCGAGCACGGCGCGTTCACGGCGATGGTGAATCACTGAACGGCCCGACAGGGCGCGAATCAGCGGCACCATGAACAGGAAAGCGCACACGTAGGACGATACGGGATTGCCCGGCAGGCCGATCACACCCATTGCGCCGAGTCGCCCGTGCATCATCGGCTTGCCTGGCCGCATCGCGATCTTCCAGAACGCCATCGCGATGCCTTCGTCCCGCAGTGCCTGCTGGACCAGATCGTGGTCGCCGACCGATGCGCCGCCGGTCGTGATCAGGACGTCGGCGCCGCTCTCGCGGGCGCGGCGGATGCCGGCGGTGGTGGCCTCGAGCGTGTCGGCGGCAATACCGAGGTCGATGGTCTCGGCGCCCTCGCTGCGGGCGAGCGCGTGCAGGGCGTAGCCGTTGGAATAGACGATCTGGCCGTGGCCGGGCGTGGTGCCCGGCATCACCAGCTCGTCGCCGGTGGCGAGAATCGCGACCTTCGGACGCCTGACAACGGCAAGGTGCGGATGATTCATCCCGGCGGCGAGCGCGAGGTCTCGCTCGGTCAGACGGCTTCCCTTGCGCAGGAGCACGTCGCCCTCGCGGAAATCGACGCCGGCGGGGCGGATGTGCCGGCCGGCGATCGCGGCTTCCTTGATCGTGATGCGCTTGCCGGCGGCGACCGTGTCCTCCTGGATCACGACGGCGTCCGCGCCAAAGGGAACGACGCCGCCGGTGAAGATCCGCACGGCCTCGCCGGCTCCGACCGTCCCCTCGAACGGTCGGCCCGCTGCGACTTCGCCGATGACGGTGAGCTCCGAATCGATCGTCGCGGCATCGGCCGCGCGCACCGCGTAGCCGTCCATCGCCGACATCGCTTGCGGCGGCTGCGTGCGCCGCGCCACGACGTCACGCGCGAGCACGCGATGGTAGGCCTCGTCGAGGGAAATCATTTCTTCCGGCAGCGGCTCTGCACCCGCCAGCACCGCGGCAAGCGCGTCAGAAACCGGCATCAAGGCCACGGCGAAAACTCCTGCTCGGCACGTTCGGGCGAATGTTCCGCACGTCTTCTAGCCGAGCGCAGGCGCAGAGGCAAAAGCGGCTGAGCAGGCACAGTCATCCCGCCCCTTCACATTGTTCCGGAAGGCAGGATCAAGCGCGTCGCGGCATGATCCGAAGGAGGTCACAGATCGGCAGGAGAGTGGTCATGGAAGCGACGAAAATCATGGCAAGGCGAGAACGCGCCATGGCCTGAATCGATCAGCTCCCTGCCTGCCCGGGAGTTACGTCGGGCGCCTTGGATCCCTGATCCTTGTCGGGCAGCGGGTCGGCTTGGGATTTCAGGTCGGCGGCCTTGCTCACAAGCTTGGCGGAAAGGTCCGAATCTGAAGTTGTCCTCGCGAATTCAAGAAGAAGAGAGGCCTGCTTGGTGAGGTAGGTTTTGCCCAGCACGATGATGCATCCGTCCGTAGAAGTCCCAACGGACTCTAAGAGTCCGGAAGGCGGTATTCCGTTCCCGGAACTCTGTATAAAAATGCACAAAGTGATCCGGTTCCTCAATTTTTCAAAATTGGTCCGTCGGGCCGTGCCGTCGTGGGTTTCGCGACAACGGACGTCGTCAAATGCCCAATGCCTTCAATGCGTTCCCGACGTCACGCGGCGAGGTCACATGCACCGTCATCAAGCCGCGCGCGCGCGCTCCCTCGATGTTTTCGGCAAGATCGTCGAAGAACACGATGCGCCCGGCGGGCACGCCGATCGCCGCAACGACGTGGTCGAAGGCCTCCGCATCCGGTTTGCGCAGGCCGATGCTGGACGACAAATACAGCTCGCGGAAATGGCCGAGGAGGTCGGCATATTCCCTCGAGAAATGGTCCACGTGCGGCCGGTTGGTGTTGGAGAAAGCATAGAGCGGCATCTGTTTCGCTGCGCGCGGCAGCAGCTCGGCGATGTCAGGCATTTCGCCGGCGAAAATCGCGTTCCAGCCTTCCAGGAATTGCGCGTCCGAAATGCCGATTCCGAGCGAGGCTCGCAATGAGGCGAAATAGTCCTCATCGCTGATCTTCCCCATCTCGTGCAACCGATAGGCTTCGCTGTCCCGCACATAGCGCGCGACGATGGCTTCGGGCTTGCAGCCGGCATGTCCCGCCCAGCAGGCGATCGCCTTGGAGAAATCGATATCGAGCACGACGCGGCCGAGATCGAACAGGAGCGCATCCGCGCTGCCGGGAGAGAGCGATGTCACCTGCGTCCTTTCACTCAGTATCGATACGGCTCGTGGTCGAACAGCGGAAACGCGCTGAACACACTCGGCGCGTTGGTTGCGGTCGCCTGGTGCAGGCAGGATTTGTTGACCTCGGCGAACGAGGTCGCACCCAAGAGGCCGAGGCAGCGCAGCACTTCGTCCTCGAGCAGTTCCAGCATGCGCGCCACGCCGGCTTCGCCGGCCGCCGCCAGCGCCCAGCATTGCAGCCGGCCGATGCCGACGAGGTCGGCGCCCGCCGCGATCGCCTTGACGATGTCGGTGCCGCGACAGACACCGCCATCGACCATGATCTTGGCGCGGCCGTTCACGGCGTCGACGATCTCGGGCAGCACGTGCATGGCGCCGCGACCGTGATCGAGCTGACGGCCGCCATGGTTGGAGACGTAGATCCATTCGACGCCGTGATCGATCGCGATCAGCGCGTCCTCTGGCGTCGCGATGCCCTTGAGGATCAGCGGGATCTTGAACTTGTCCTTGATCATCTTCACCGTCCGCCACTCCAGACCCTTCTGGTAATCGCCCCCGGTGGCGCGCAAGCGGCTCTCGCGAACGTAGCGCTTGGCGATGTCACGTTCGCGGCGGCTGTAGTGGGCGGTGTCGACGGTCAGGCAGAAGGCGGCGTAGGCGTTCTTCTCGGCCCGGCTGACGACGTCGGCGACGAAGGCGTCATCGCCGCGCACATAGAGCTGGTAGAGCCGCAGCGCGTCGGACGCAGCTTCGGCGGTCTTTTCTAGGCCGGGCTCGGACACCGAACTGAGCATGTGCGCCGCACCGAAAGTGCCGCAGGCGCGTGCCACGCTCGCCGCACCATCCGGATCGAAGATCTCGAGCGCGCCGACCGGGGCGAGGACCACGGGCAGGCGCATCTTGCGGCCGAACTGTTCGACCGAACCTGTAACCTTGCGAACATCGCGCAGCACGCGCGGGCGGAAAGCGATCTCGTCCAGCGCCATGCGGTTGCGACGCATCGTGGTCTCGGTCTCGGCCGCGCCGACGATATAGTCCCATGCATTCTGGTTGAGGTTGGCGCGGGCTTTCCGGATGAATTCATGCAGATTCTGGAACGGCTCGGTGCTGGCGCCGAGCTCGACGTTCCTTTCCGGTTGGATGCGGGGTGCTTCGTTCATTGTTATCCTCCCGAGAATTTGAAGCCTTCCCTGATCGCCTAACCCGTCCGGGGCGCCAAAACCATCCTAAAATGGCATGGCTGCGAGGCGCGGGCCGGCCGGCCGACCCCCGTTGCGCACGAACCGGTCCTGCAACGTTGCCGAAAGTTTAGGTCCGGACCAACCGATTTTTACGGTGTACCCGCCGGCGTGGCATCCCGGCCTTGAAGAAACCAGAATGGTATTGTGAGAAGCAGGCTGGATCGCCATTTGCATGGCGGCTCCCAGCCCCACCGAACCGCGAAGCAAAAAGGCCAGCCTATCCATGCGGAAAACCCTGCTGTTTCCACTGGGCGCGCTCACCGGAGCGTGTCTGACCCTTTTGGTAGCCAGTCCGCACGGCGGCGTATGGGCGGCACGGGCGGCAGCGAGCGCGGATGACGCCTATTCCAAGCTCAATCTGTTCGGCGAAGTGTTCGAGCGGGTGAAGGCGAGCTATGTCGAGAAGCCTGACAATGCCAAGCTGATCGAAGGCGCGATCACCGGCATGGTGACCTCGCTCGATCCGCACTCGCGCTACATGAACGACAAGGCCTGGACCGAGATGCAGGAGACCACCTCCGGCGAGTTCGGCGGGCTCGGCATCGAGGTCACGATGGAGGAGGGGCTGGTCAAGGTCGTCTCGCCGATCGACGACACGCCGGCATCCAAGGCCGGCATCATGTCGGGCGACCTCATCAGCAAGATCGACGGCGATGCCGTGCAGGGCATGACGCTCGAGCAGGCCGTCAACAAGATGAAGGGGCCGGTCGAGACCCAGACCAAGCTCACGATCGTGCGCAAGGGCGCCGACGCCCCGCTCGACGTCGCGATCAAGCGCGAGATCATCCATGTGCGTCCCGTGCGCTTCCACGTCGAGAACGGGGATATCGGCTATATCCGCGTCACCTCGTTCAACGAGCAGACCACCGATGGCCTGAAGAAGGCGATCGCATCGATCACCAAGGAGGTTCCGCCGGAGAAGCTGGTGGGCTACGTGATGGACCTGCGCAACAATCCGGGCGGATTGCTCGACCAGGCCGTGTCGGTGTCGAGCGCGTTCCTGCAGCGTGGCGAGGTCGTCTCGACCCGCGGCCGCAATCCGGAAGAGACCCAGCGCTTTACCGCCCATGGTGGCGACCTCACCAAGGGCAAGCCGCTGGTGGTTCTCGTCAACGGCGGCTCCGCCTCAGCCTCGGAGATCGTGGCCGGCGCGCTGCATGACCACAAGCGCGCGACGCTGATCGGCACGCGCTCGTTCGGCAAGGGCTCGGTGCAGACCATCATTCCGCTCGGCACCGGCAACGGCGCGCTGGCGCTGACCACGGCGCGCTACTACACGCCCTCGGGCCGCTCGATCCAGGCCCAGGGCATCGCGCCCGACATCGAGATCCTCCAAGACGTGCCGCCCGAGCTGAAGGGCCGGATGGACACCATGGCGGAGTCCCAGATGCGCGGTCATCTCCAGGCAGCCGACGGCACCGAGCAGACCGGATCGCAGTCCTATGTCCCACCGGAAGCGAAAGACGACAAGGCCCTGCATACGGCCTACGACTTCCTGCACGGCCAAACCGCGAATGCGGTCGCCGCCAAGCCGGCGTCGAAGGCTGCGGTGCCGAACTAGGCGCTCGCGACGGTAAGGTGTTGATCGCCCGAGAGCGGATAGCCGTTCCCGGGCGAACTTGTTTCGGGACGCTGTGTCAGCTCGGGTTCATGGCCGCGAAGGTGGCCTCGTTGCAGCCATCGCGCTCGGCCCAGCGGCGGGCGCGGTCGCGCTCGACCAGACCTCGCCGCCGGGATGAACCCGCAACTCCAGCAATTGCATGACCTCCGCGACACCTGCGTCGTGTGTATCGAGGAGAGCTTCTGGGAATGCCGCTGCGCCGACCACGAGGTCCGAACTAGCTTGCCTCGCGGCGCCGGCCTTCCTCGCCATTACGCCGGGCGAGACGGCTGCGATGAGCTGCGAACAGCTCCAGCACCTTGTCGGCGGGCTTTGCGGCGCTGAACAGATAGCCCTGCATCTCGGAGCAGCCGAGCGCGCGCAGCAACCGCTGCTGCTCCTCGGTCTCGACGCCCTCGGCCGTGGTGGTCATGCGGCGGGCGGCCGCGAGATTGACGACCGCCTGCACGATGCTGGCGGAGCCGTCAGGGCCGGCGATGTCGTTGACGAAGCAGCGGTCGATCTTGATCTTGTCGAAGGGGAAGCGGTGCAGATAGCTCAGCGAGGAGTAGCCGGTGCCGAAATCGTCGAGCGCAATGCGGACGCCGATGGCGCGGAGTTGATGCAGGATCGCAAGCGCGGTGTCGTCGTCGCGGATCAGCACCGCCTCGGTGATCTCGAGCTCGAGCCGGCTCGCCGGTAAATTGGAGGCGGCAAGCGCTGCCATGATCTTCAGCGCCAGCGTGCCGCTCTTGAACTGCACCGGCGAGACGTTGACGGCGAGGCGGATGTCGTCGGGCCAGTTCGCCGCATCCCGGCAGGCGGTCGCCAGCACCCATTCGCCGATCTCGTTGATCAGGCCGGTGTCTTCGGCGATCGGGATGAACTCCGCCGGCGAGACCATGCCGCGCTCGGCATGGCGCCAGCGCACCAGCGCCTCGCAGCCGGTGATGCGGTCGTCCTTCAGGCTGAGGCAGGGCTGGTAATACACCTCGAGGCCGCCTTCGAGCCCGCCTTGGGCGATGGCGTGGCGCAGGTCGATCTCGAGCTGCCGCCGCTCGTGGATCTTGGCGTCCATCTCCGACTCGAAAAAGCGATAGGTGCGGCGCCCCGCGGCTTTGGCGGCGTACATCGCCATGTCCGCGTTCTTCAGGATCTGATCCAGCGCCGTTCCATGTTGCGGCGCCAGCGCGATGCCGATGCTGGCGTCCGTGGCAAGATGATGCCCCATGCAGTCGAACGGCGCCCGGATGGCCTCGAAAACCCGCGCAACGAGCTCGTTGACCTGATCCGGCGATGTCACCGCGCTCTGGACGATGGCAAATTCGTCGCCACCGAGGCGCGCCACGAAGTCCGTCGGACCCGCACACCGGTGGAGGCTCTGCGCGACCGACTTCAGGAGCTCGTCGCCGACGAGATGCCCGAGCGCGTCGTTGACGCCCTTGAACTCGTCGATGTCGATGTAGTGCACCGCGAGTTGTTCGCCGCCGGCGACGAGATCGAGTTCCTGACGCAGATGCTCGTGGAACATGGTGCGGTTGGGCAGGTCGGTCAGTGCGTCGTAATGAGCGAGATGGGTGATGCGCTCCTCGATACGCCGGCGCTCCGTGATGTCCTCATGCGTCGCCACCCAGCCGCCATCCGTGAGCGGTTCGTTCACGATCTGGATCGAGCGACCGTCGGAGGTCTCGACCACCATGGAATTGCGCACGTGGACGTCGCGCAGGACCCGTGCGACATACTGGTCCGCATCGCCGGTGAACGAGCCGGTGGCTTTGCGGTGTGCAATGATGTCGTGAAAGCTGCAGCCGGGTCTCACGATTTCGGCCGACAGCCCGTACATCTCGATGTAGCGCTGATTGCAGATCACGAGCTGCTGCGAGGCGTCGAACAGCAGCAGGCCCTGGGTCATGTTGTTGACGGCGCGGTCGAGACGCTGCTTTTCCAGCGTCAGCCGTTCCCGCGAAAGACGATGCTGCTCCAGGAGCTTGCGAACGATCGCGATCAACACGCCCGCGATGGCGAGCGCGGAAGAGGCCGCGACCGAGATCAGGATGCCGATCTGCTCGCGCCAGTCCGTCAGGGCCGTCGCGCGCGTCGTGGTGGCCATCATCAGGATCGGGAAGTGAGGCAGGGCATGTGAGGAAATCAGCCGGTCCTCGCCGTCGACGGGGCTCATGAAGCGGCCGGTAAAATGGTCGAGCCCGAAAACCCTTTGATGCGCGAACGGACCGTTCTTGAAATTCCGTCCCATCAATTCACTGGAATGGGGATAACGGGCGAGCATCGTGCCGTCCCGGTGCAGCATCGAGATCGTCGTGCTTTCGCCGAGCACGGCGGACTCGAAGAATTTTTCGAAGTTTGCCGGCTCGATGCCGCGTCCGACCACACCCATGAATTCGCCGTTCGGTCCGACGACCTTGCGCACGATCAGGATGGTCCATGCGCCAGAGATGCGACTGTAGAGTGGCTCGATCAGGACGTCGGGAGCGTCGGGATCGTACCGGAAGGTCTGGAAATAGGCGCGATCGGCAACGTTCACGTTCGGGGCCGGCCATGCCGCCGACGAATTGATCAAATTGCCTTCGGCATCGATGATATTGACGCCGCCCATGTAGGGCAGTGCCTCGATCTTCGAACGCAGCATCCGGTGGAGGTCCTGGCCGGCGAGGCGCTTGCGATAGTCCGCCGCACTGGTGATGCCGCTTGCGCGGACGTAGTCGACAAAATCCTTCTGGATGACCGCGAAATCCTGCAATTGCTGGTCGAAATGATGGGCCAGCATCAGCACGGTGTTTTCCAGCTCGCGCCCGGAGCCGCGCAGCGCACGTTCGCGGAAATTCTGCGCCATCAGCGTCGCGCCGACGGCGATCGCAGCGATCAACAGCGTGCCGCCCACCACCAGCCAGCGGATCGGTCCGCTGCGCACGAAGGCTTGGTCAAAAAGGCGACTGCCGAATCCCGTCATCATGATCGATCGTTGTCGTGCACACGCCAGGGTCAATTCTTGGCCCCGGAAACATCCGTTGGTTTACGGGAACGGAGTGGAGGCGAAGTTAGCAAGCTGGGTTAATGGGCCGTGAAGGGACCCTCGCAAAAGCAATCAATATGCGATCGAGTATGGGCTGATTGCGCTCGCGATCGTCGCCGTGGTGGACGGCCTGGGCAGCAAGCTCAATTCAAAATTCGGGTCGATCAGCGCGTCGTTGAAGTAGCAGCCGCAATCAGACGCGGTAATGGCCGGACTTGCCGCCGAGCTTCTCGACCAGATGGATGCCTTCGATGCGCACGCCGCGCTCCACCGCCTTGATCATGTCGTAGATGGTGAGGCAGGCGACCGAGACGGCGGTGAGCGCTTCCATCTCGACGCCGGTCGGGCCCGTGACCTTCACGCTGGCGCGGACGAGGCAGCCCGGCAGCGTTGCGTCTGGCTCGATCTCGACCGTCACCTTCGACAGCGCGAGCGGATGGCAGAGCGGGATCAGCTCCGCGGTGCGCTTGGCGGCCATGATGCCGGCGATGCGGGCGGTGCCGAGCACGTCGCCCTTCTTGGCGTTGCCGGACACGATCAGGTCAAGCGTCGCCCTGGTCATGACGACGCGTCCTTCCGCGACCGCGAGCCGCTCGCTGGCGGGCTTGTCCGACACGTCAACCATCCGCGCCTCGCCGGAGGCGCCGATATGGGTGAGGGCAGGGCCGCTCTTGGTGTTGGACTGGGTCTTGGACTCGGACTTGGCTGGTTTCGTCGCGGTCGGCTTGCGGGCCATGTCAGCGCGTGCCCGTCGCGCGCGCCGTCGTCTCGCGCGCCAGCAATGTGCGCGTCGCAGCGGTAACATCGGCTTGCCGCATCAGGCTCTCGCCGACCAGGAAGGTCGACATGCCGACGCGCTCGAGCCGGGCGAGATCGGCGGGCGTGAAGATGCCGCTCTCGCCGACCATCAGCCGGTCGCCGGGGATCAGCGGCGCCAATGTTTCGCTGGTCGCAAGCGTGGTTTCGAAGGTGCGCAGATTGCGGTTGTTGACGCCGATCATCGGCGAACGCAGCTTCAGCGCGCGGTCAAGCTCGACGCGGTCGTGGATCTCGATCAGCACGTCCATGCCGTGGGCGATGGCGGCATCCTCGAGCTCTTTTGCCGCGGCATCATCGAGCGCCGCCATGATGATCAGGATGCAGTCGGCGCCGTGCGCCCGGGCCTCCGCCACCTGATAGATGTCGAACATGAAATCCTTGCGCAGCACCGGCAGTGACGTTGCCGCGCGGGCCGCCACCATGAAGTCGAGATGGCCCTGGAACGAGGGCGTGTCCGTCAGCACGGACAGGCAGGCAGCGCCGCCGGCCTCATAGGCCCTGGCCAACAGCGGCGGATCGAAATCGGCGCGGATCAGGCCCTTTGACGGCGACGCCTTCTTGACCTCCGCGATCAGCGCGTAGTCGCCATTGGCGTGCTTGGCCTTGATCGCGCGCAGGAAGCCGCGCGGTGCTGCTTGCGCCTTGGCCTTCGCCTCTACCGCCGACAGCGGCTGCGCGCGCTTGGCCGTAGCGATTTCTTCGCGCTTGTAGGCTTCGATCTTGGTCAAGATGTCCGACATGTCAGGCTCAGCCGTTCGAGACCGCGATCAAATGTTTCAGCCGCGCGCGCGCCGCGCCGCTGTCGAGCGATTTTGCGCCGATCACGACACCTTCCTTGAGATCCCCGGCACGCCCCGCCACGACCAATGCGGCAGCGGCGTTGATCAGCGCGACGTCACGGTAGGGGCTCGGTTTGCCGTCGAGCACGCCCTGCAAGGCGATAGCGTTGGCGTCGGCGTCGCCGCCTTTGAGTGCACCGGCCTCGCAGCGCGGCAGGCCCGCGTCCTCCGGCGTCACCTCGAAATTCCGGATCTCGCCATTGTGGAGCGCGGAGACGAAGGTCGGGCCGGTGAGGGTGATTTCGTCGAGGCCGTCTGAACCGTGCACGACCCAGGCGGATTCAGAGCCGAGGTTCTTGAGCACTTGCGCCAGCGGCTGCACCCATTGTCGGGAGAACACGCCGACCATCTGCCGTTTCACGCCGGCCGGATTGGACAAAGGACCGAGCAGGTTGAAGATCGTGCGTGTCGCAAGCTCCACCCGGGTCGGGCCGACGTTCTTCATGGCGGGATGATGGGCGGGCGCGAACATGAAGCCGATGCCGCATTCGCGTATGCAGCGGCCGACCTGTTCGGGCCTCAGATCGATCTTCACCCCGAGCGAAGCCAGCACGTCGGCAGCGCCCGAACGCGACGATAGCGCGCGGTTGCCGTGCTTGGCCACCGGCAGACCGGCGCCCGAAACGATGAAGGAGGCACAGGTCGAGACATTGACCGAGCCGGAGCCGTCGCCGCCGGTGCCGACAATGTCGACGGCGTCCGCGGGCGCATCGACCGTGAGCATCTTGGAGCGCATGGCCGAGACCGCGCCGGTGATCTCGTCCACGGTCTCGCCGCGCACCCGCAGCGCCATCAGGAGGCCGCCCATTTGCGAGGGCGTAGCCTCGCCGGACATCACGGCGTCGAAGGCGGAAGCCGCTTCGTCACGCGACAGGCTGGCGCCGGTCGCCACTTTTCCAATGATCGATTTCAGGTCGTCCATCGCGTGCTTTCAACTCACTGGTTCGCGCCGGTCACCTGCGCGAAGGCGGCCTGATTAATCGTGGTCCCGATGTCGGTTTCAAGCTTGTTGACGTAGGACGCGACCTGCTCCTCGGTCTGCGCGCGGTCGAGACTGTCCTTCAGCTTCTTGACCGCATCGGAAGCGGCATCGACGGTGGGATCGATGATCTCGGTAACGCGGAACACGATCACCTCGGTGCCGCCGGTCACTGCCGTCTGCCCGACGCCGTCCTTGGCGATGCGGAAGGCGGCCGACACGACGGCCGCGGGCACGCTGGCGGGCGAGTCGTCCCGCTTGAAGCCGGTGGCGGTCTCGACCTTGGCGCCGATCGCGGCTGCTTCGTCGGCGAGCTTGCCGCCAGATTCGAGCTTCTGCACCATCTCGGTCGCCTTGGCCTTCAGCTTGGTCGCGATCTGGTCCTGGCGCCAGCGCACCTCGACCTGGTCGCGAACCTCGTCGAGATTGCGGTCGCGCGAGGGCGTGATGGCAAGCACGTCGTACCAGACATAGCCGCCCTTGAACGAGATCGAGTCATTGTCGACGCCGACATCGGTGTTAAAGGCCTGCGACACCACGTCGAGGCCCTGCGGAATGCCGGAGACCGGCTGGCCGCTCGGCGCTCGGCCGGAACGGTCGACGGCGTCGATGGTCAAGGCGGTGAGGCCGAGCTTCTGCGCCGCGTCGATCACGCTGGCACCGCCGCCGCGCTCGTCTTCCATCTTGTCGCGGAGATCGGCGACCTTGACGCGCGCACGCTCGGTGGCGATCTCGCGCTTGATGTCGGCGGCAACGCTCGCGTAGTTCGCCTCAGTGCCCGGCTCGATCTTTTCGACCTTGACGATCGACGTGCCGAGACGGCCCTGGATCGGCTGGCTGATTTCACCGGCGGGAAGCGCGAAGACAGCGTCTCCAACGGCGGGATCGAGCGAGGATTTGGTCACGAGCCCGAGATCGACGTCAGACGCGCTCAGTCCGCGCTCCTTGCCGAGGTCCTCGAACGACGTCCCGCTGGTGAGCCGCTCGCGTGCGGCCTGTGCCTCGGCGGCGTTGGGGAATACGATCTGCTGGATCTGGCGCTTCTCCGGCGTGCCGAGCCGGTCCTTGCGCTGGTCGAATGCTTTCTTGGCGTCCTCGTCCGACACCTCGCTCCACTTGCCGATCTCCTCCGGCGAGACCACGACGAACGCGATCTTGCGATATTCGGGCGCGCGGAACTGGACCTTGTGATCCTCGAAATAGGCGGCGAGCGCCTCCGGCGATGGCGCGTCGATGGTGCCTGCCTGGGCTGCGTCGAGCCTGACGAATTCAATGGCGCGCTGCTCGTTCTGGAAGCGCGTCAGCACGTCGAGCATCGCCTTCGGCGGCTCGAGGCCGGCACCGATCGTGCCGGTGATCTGCCGACGCAGTGAGACCTTGCGCTGCTCCGAAACGTAGCGCTGCTCGGTATAGCCGAAATTGCGGATCACGGACTGAAAGCGGTTCGAATCGAAGTTGCCGCCGACGCCCTTGAAGTTCGGGTCGTTCATGATGAGCTGGCGGATCTGGTCGTCGGACTGGCCGAGCCCGAGCCGGCGCGCCTCTTCGTCGAGGGCGGCTTCCGCGATCGTCTGCTGGAGCACCTGACGGTCGAGGCCGAAGGCGCGCGCCTGCTCAGGCGACAGCGGCCGGCCGAACTGGCGGCTGATCTGCTGGAGGCGATCAGTGTAAATCTGGCGGAACTCGTTCAACGAAATCTCGGTGCCGCCGACCTTGGCCACGGTGGATTGCCCAAAACCCTTGAAGATGTCGGCAATGCCCCAAACGCCGAAACTGATGATCAGCACGCCCATCACAATGGCCATAATGGTCTTGCCGAGCCAGTTTGATGAGGCCTTGCGCATTCCTCGAAGCATTTGGTCCAACTTGTTTGGCAGGAGGGGAACGGGAGCGCGTCTTAATGCAGATTCCGCAAAAGCGCGTCACCAAATTGATCAATCATCATAAAGTGGTGGCTTTCCCCCCGCAACCTCGGGTCTAGCGGGCTTTCGATCCCTGCGGTTAAAAGCCCCTGGTCTCTGGAACTGCCACGGGACCTCTGCTAGCGCATGAACAAACCAAATTTTGCTGGAATTTGACATGACCGATGCCATCCGCCCCCTGATCGCCGGCAACTGGAAAATGAACGGCCTCAAGGCCTCGACTGCCGAATTCGACGCCATGCTCAATGGCGCGGCAGAGGTGGCCGGCAAAGCCGAGCTGCTGGTTTGCCCGCCGGCGACCCTGATCGCTGCCTTTGCCGAGAAGGCACGCGGCAAGAAGGTCGCGGTGGGGGCCCAGGATTGCCACCCCAAAGCCTCGGGCGCCCATACCGGCGACATCGCCGCCGAAATGCTAGCGGATTCGGGTGCGACCGCCGTCATCGTCGGCCATTCCGAGCGCCGCGCCGACCATGGCGAGGGCGATGCCCTGATCCGGCAGAAGGCTGAGGCCGCCTGGCGCGCCGGGGTGACGGCGATCGTCTGTATCGGAGAGACGCAGGGCCAGCGCGATGCGGGCCAGACCCTGGATATCCTGCGCGGCCAGCTCACCGGCTCGCTGCCGGATGGCTCGACCTCCGCCAATCTGGTCGTGGCCTATGAGCCGGTCTGGGCGATCGGCACCGGCCTGACCCCGACGTCTCGGGATGTCGAGCAGATTCATGGCTTTATCCGGGAATTCCTGACCTCCAGGTTCAAGGCCGACGGCGCCGGGATGCGCATTCTCTATGGCGGCTCGGTCAAGCCCTCGAACGCGGCCGAGCTGATGGCCGTGAAGAACGTCAATGGCGCGCTGGTCGGCGGGGCCAGTCTGAAGGCGGCCGATTTCCTTGCGATTGCGCAGGGCTGCCCTAATTAGGCAGGGCCGTCCCTGGCTGGTTCAAACCACTGGTCCGGGGCTGATCGGGGGTGGCAATGCCCCGTCCGATCGTGTAACACCGCGCAACTTCAGGAAAACCCCGCGAAGCACGATTGGCCGCCGTCTCGGCGCTGTCGGCTTGTGACGGAAGGACACTATGCAGACCGTTGTCATCGTCATTCACCTCATGATCGTCACCGTTATGATCGGCGCCGTCCTGCTCCAGAAGTCGGAAGGCGGGGGCCTCGGCATGGGAGGCGGCGCAGGCTTCATGTCGAGCCGCGGCACGGCGAACCTTCTGACGCGGACCACCGCGATACTGGCCGTCGGCTTCTTCCTCACCAGCCTGTTCCTGTCCTGGTATGCCGGCTACGACCGCAAGCCGTCGTCGATCATCGGTGCGCCGGCGTCGCAGACACAGCCGGCCGGTGGCGGACCGATCGCGCCGCCGACCTCGGGTGGCATCCTGGATTCGCTGAAGAAGGCCGACGAGCAGCAGCAGGCTCCGGCACCGAGCGGCCCGCAGGTACCGCGTTCGCAATAAAACAGGGGGGCCATGCAGGGCGGCTTCTACCGTCCTGGATCAACAATCCCTATCAAGGCTCTGTCACCACTTTCAGTTCTGGCTCACCCACAGCCCCGCAAAATGTTTGGGGCGGAATACGAATCGCTTTGGCGAATCGAATTCGAGGGATTAGAGGTTAAGCCCCATGGCGCGGTACATATTCATCACCGGCGGCGTGGTTTCTTCGCTCGGCAAGGGTCTGGCTTCAGCGGCACTCGGTGCCCTGTTGCAAGCTCGGGGCTACAAGGTCCGCCTCCGCAAGCTTGACCCCTATCTCAATCTCGATCCCGGAACGATGTCGCCGTATCAGCACGGCGAAGTGTTCGTGACCGATGACGGCGCGGAGACCGACCTCGATCTCGGTCACTATGAGCGCTTCACCGGGCGGCCGGCGACCAAGGCCGACAACATCACGACCGGGCGCATTTATCAGGACATCATCTCCAAGGAGCGGCGCGGCGATTATCTCGGCGCGACCATCCAGGTGGTTCCGCATGTCACCAACGCCATCAAGGATTTCGTCCTCGACGGCAACGACGATTACGACTTCGTGCTGGTCGAGATCGGTGGCACCGTCGGCGACATCGAGGGCCTGCCGTTCTTCGAGGCGATCCGCCAGCTCAAGAACGAGTTGCCGCGCGATCACGCCATCTACATTCATTTGACGCTGCTGCCTTACATCCCGAGCGCCGGTGAGCTGAAGACAAAGCCGACGCAGCACTCCGTCAAGGAGCTGCGCTCGATCGGCATCCAGCCGGACATCCTGCTCTGCCGTACCGATCGCGAGATCCCGAAGGAGGAACGGCGCAAGCTCGGGCTGTTCTGTAACGTGCGCGAGAGCGCCGTCATCGAGGCGCGCGACGCCGACAGCATCTACGCTGTCCCTCAGGCTTACCATGCGGCAGGCCTCGACGACGAAGTGCTTGCCGCCTTCGGCATCGGCTCGCGGATTCCGCCGGAGCTGCGGAGCTGGCAGCAGATCAACGAGCGCATCCGCAATCCCGAGGGCAACGTCACCATCGCCATCGTCGGTAAGTATACCGGCATGAAGGATGCGTATAAGTCGCTGATCGAGGCGCTCTCCCATGGCGGCATCGCCAACAAGGTGAAGGTCAATCTCGACTGGATCGAAAGCGAGATCTTCGAGAAGGAAGATCCCGCGCCGTTCCTCGAGCACGTCAACGGCATTCTGGTGCCCGGCGGCTTCGGCCAGCGCGGCGCCGAAGGCAAGATCCGCGCGGCGCAGTTCGCGCGCGAGCGCGACGTGCCGTATTTCGGCATCTGCTTCGGCATGCAGATGGCGGTGATCGAGGCAGCTCGGAATCTCGTCGGGATCGAGGAGGCCAACTCCACCGAGTTCGGCCCGACCAAGGAGCCCTTGGTCGGCCTGATGACGGAATGGCTGCGCGGCAACGAGCTCGAGAAGCGCACCAACGCCGGCGATCTCGGCGGCACGATGCGCTTGGGCGCCTATCCCGCGGCGCTCAATCGCGGCAGCCGCGTTTCGGAAGTCTATGGCGGCGCGACCGAGATTTCCGAGCGCCACCGCCATCGCTACGAGGTCAACACCGCCTATAAGGATCGCCTCGAGCAGCACGGGCTGAAATTCTCGGGCCTGTCGCCCGACGGCGTGCTGCCGGAGATCGTCGAGTACGAGGATCACCCCTGGTTCATCGGCGTCCAGTTCCATCCGGAACTGAAGTCGCGACCGTTCGAGCCGCATCCGCTGTTCGCGTCGTTCATTCGCGCGGCAATGGTTCAGAGCCGCCTGGTGTAATCGCTCAGCGCGTGGCGGTGCAGTCACCTGCAAGATGCATCGGCTCCGGCGCGGCCGGCATTGACGTATCAGGCGCAAGCGATCCCGTGACGAGCTTCATCTGCGGCCGTCGCGTCAGCTTGTAGACGGCGGCCGGCGGCACGTTCAGCAGGGCACGATCCACCAGCTTTGCGCGCAAGCCCAGCCGGTCGAGCACGGGCCGCGGGATCGGACAACTCATGCCGTAGGTGAACTGGTAGAAGGCGCCGCCGGGGCGGACATGACTGAACGCGCCACCGACGATCGAGACCACCTTGCGCGTCGACATGTTGAGCAGCGGCAGGCCGCTCACGACCGCGCCGACGGGCGCGCCGTCATAGAGGCGCTCCGTTGCGAGCCGCCCTGCATCCATCCACAAGACGCGCGCGTTCGGAAAACGCATCTGGAGCACCTTCATGAAGTCGGAGCCGTATTCGATCAGCGTGAGGTCCTGCTGGCGCACGCCGCGTTTGAGCAGCTTGTAGGTGAACGCGCCGGTGCCGGGGCCGAGCTCGAGAACAGGGCCGGTCGATGCGGTGATCTCGCGGGTGATGAGATCGGCCAGCGCCGCGCCTGACGGCGCGATCGCGCCGACGCGGCGCGGGGCTGACATCCATGACAGGAAGAACGAGAGGAAATCGTTGGGCATGCGCACTCCGGCATCTTGGTTGCGCCTCGCAGGTCAGAGGTGAGGCGGCCGAACAATCGCTTGAGTGCATTGCGACAGCATTGCGTGCCGCCTGTCGATTGCGTCAATTCTCCCGGACGGGCGGCAGTGACATCCTGAAGCACGCGCCGCCGATCGCTGTGTCCGCGACCGAGATGTGGCCGCCATGCAGGAGCACGATCTCGCGCACCATGTTGAGACCGAGGCCGGCACCGCGATCGAGCGGTGTCAGCCGGTAGAACGGTTCGAATATCTGTTCGCGCTGATCGGCCGGAATGCCGGCGCCTTCGTCCGTGACCTCGATGCTCGCGGGCCTGCTGACACGAATGCCTATGGTGCCGCGGCGCGGGCCGTGCTGGATCGCATTCTGCACAAGGTTGGTCAGCGCGCGCTCCAGCGCCGCCGCATCGCCGATCGTTTCGACCGGCGTGGAGGGGGCGTCGAGCGCCAACTCGTAGCCGGCGGCAATGGCCAGCGGCGCAAGATCTGCGGCCGCGCTTTGCGCGATTGCGACGAGGTCGACGCGCGTGAAGGGATGGCCGCAGCGGTCGAGCCTTTGAATGTCCAGCAGCTGCTCGGCAAGCGTTGCCAGGCGCGCGGAATCCTCCAGCAACCGGGTCTTGTCCGGCCCCGCTGGAAGCGACTCCAGCCGCGTGTTCAGGATCGCGATCGGTGTGCGCAACTCGTGTGCGGCATCGGCGACGAAGCGCTTGTGGCGGGCATAGCCCTGGTCTAGCCGCGCCAGCGCGTCGTTGACCGCGGTCACGAGCGGCACGACTTCCAGCGGAATCCGGTCCAGCGACAGCCGCGTGCCGCGTTGATGGATGTCGATGTGCCGCGCCTGGTCCGCCGTCGCATCGAGCGCCTCGAAGGCGCGCCGCACGATCATCGGCGTGGCGATGAACGTCGCCGTTCCCATGAGGAGCAGGCCAGGCAGGGCGATGCCGAGCAGTGCAAGCGATGTCATGATCAACGCCTTGGCGCCCGTGAGCTTGCCTTGCGTCGCCGTGATGATTTGCACATTGCCGGCGTCGGTATCGACCCGCTTCAGCCGCGCCGGGGGCTTGCGCGGATCGTCCTCGAACAGCTGCCAGCCGAGCCGGGCCTGGCTGATCTGGTCGAGGCCGCTGCCGATGGCGGCGAATTCGGCCGGCACGGCGCCTTCGCTGAGCGAATGTCCCTGTCTGTCGCGGACCAGGAACCAGAGATCGGGGGTCTCGCTGCGCAATTGTTTCAGCTCGGTCGTCGGCCGCAGGACCAGGTCGCCTTGCGCGTCGCGTCCGAGCGCGCGCTGGACGATATCGATCACGCGATCTTCGTCGCGCCCGGCGATCACGAATCCCGACACGCTCAACGCCCCGACGATGACGGCAACGAGCGCCGTGAGCAGCACCGCCTGGAGTGACAGCAGGCGCCAGCTCAGCCGCGAGCGCAGGCAATAGGGATCGTGGTGCTTGCTCATGGCAGCTTTTTCAGCAGATAGCCGACGCCGCGGATGCCATGGATCTCCACGCGCGCATCGGCTTCCGAGAGTTTGCGGCGCAGGCGCGACACGTGCGTATCGAGCGCGTTCGACTGGATTTCGTCGTCGAAACTGTAGACGGCTTCTTCCAGCGCGGAGCGCAGCACGGTCCGGCCCATGCGGCGGACCAGGGCTTCCAACACGAGGAGCTCGCGCCGCGGCAGCTCGAGCGGAGCCCCGTCGATGCTTGCCTCGCGATGGCCGAAATCGAAGGCGAGGCGGCCGGCGTGCATGATGTCGGGATGCAGCCCGGCGGGCCGGCGCAGCACGGCGCGCAGTCGCGCCAGCAATTCCTCCACCGCGAACGGCTTTGACAGATAATCATCCGCCCCGCAGTCGAGGCCGGCGACCCGGTCGGCGAGTTCGCCGCGCGCCGTCAACACGATGATCGGCACGCCGTCGGCGCGCGCCCGCAGTTTCGGGATCAGGGTGAGACCGTCGCCATCGGGAAGCTGGCGATCGAGCAGGACGGCGGCGTGGACGTCGGCAGAAATGGCCTCTTCCGCCTCGGCAAGCGTGGGGGCGTGGTCCACGACCATGTCGTAGCGCTTCAGCGCCGACGCCAGCGCGTCGGCCATTTCGGCCTCGTCCTCGACGAGCAAAATCCGCATGATCCCCACCTCAACCTCAATCGCGCCATTCTAGCGGCCGTATCATTGCGGCAGCATTGCGGGAACCCGCTCTCGATGAAGCGGCTTGAGCGGGCTCTAGCCATGCACGGAACGCTACCGGGGCGGCTGAGCGGGCCTCAAGACACCGTCGGGGCCGGCCGTTATAACCGCCGGACCTGATCAGGGAGGAATATGAATGATCTACGAAATGCGCATCTATCGCTGCGTGCCCGGCCGCCTGCCGGCACTGCTCAAGCGGTTCGAGACCGTCACGCTGAAGGTGTGGGAAAAGCACGGCATCAAGCAGGCCGGGTTCTTCACGACCGTGATCGGTGAATCCAACCAGGAGCTGACCTATTTCCTGGCCTGGGAGTCGCTCGCCGAGCGCGAGAAGAAGTGGGCCGCCTTCATGACCGATCCGGACTGGATGAAAGGGCGCGCCGAGAGCGAGGCGGACGGCCAGATCGTCGGCAACATCGTCAGCCAGATCCTGGCGCCGACCGCCTTCTCGTCGGTGAAGTAGAGACGGCCGGCGCGAGGGCGTCGCGGAGAGCCTGGGCGCAACCCTGATATTCTGGGAGCCCAGGCCGAATGGGGTTGATCCGCCCTTCATCGCGGCTATGGTCGCGCCGGAACGAGGGATTTGCCTTGAGCTCTTCGACGTCAGCGGCGCCGGTCGTCACCATTGGCAAGGTCAAATTCGGCAATGATCTGCCGATCTCGATCATTGCCGGGCCGTGTCAGCTCGAAAGCCGCCAGCATGCGCTGGAGGTGGCCTCCGCGCTGAAGGAGATCGCCGCGCGACTGCAGATCGGCCTCGTCTACAAGACCTCATTCGACAAGGCCAATCGCACCAGCGCGTCGGCCGCGCGTGGCCTCGGACTTGCACAATCGCTGCCGATCTTCGCCGAAATCCGATCGTCGCTCGGCCTGCCGGTCCTGACCGACGTGCATGACGCCGGGCAGTGTGCCGAGGTGGCGCAGGCGGTGGACGTGTTGCAGATTCCCGCCTTCCTATGTCGCCAGACCGATCTGCTGCTGGCGGCGGCCGCAACCGGCAAGGTCGTCAACGTCAAGAAGGGTCAGTTTCTTGCGCCCTGGGACATGGCCAACGTCGTGTCCAAGATCACGAGCGCGAACAATCCCAACGTGCTCGTCACCGAACGCGGCGCGTCCTTCGGCTACAACACCCTGGTCTCCGACATGCGCGCGCTGCCGATCCTGGCGCGCACCACCGGCGCCCCCGTGATCTTCGACGCGACTCATTCGGTGCAACAGCCGGGCGGGAAGGGGACGTCTTCCGGAGGCGAGCGCGAATTCGTGCCGGTGCTCGCACGCGCAGCCGTCGCCGTCGGTGTTGCCGGTATCTTCATCGAGACCCATCCCGATCCTGACAGCGCGCCGTCCGACGGACCCAACATGGTGCCGCTGCGCGAGTTCGAAGGGCTGATCCGAAGGCTGATGGCGTTCGACGCGCTCGCCAAGGATTCGACCAAAGCCGACCCGCGCTGATGCAGCAAGGCGAGGCGCGGGCGCACGATCACGGCCTGCCGGCCGCGCTTTACGTCATCTCCGGTGCAAGCTTCGCCGCGGCGCTCTCCGCGCGCGCGCTCGATCCGGTGCTGCCGCACGTCGCGGAGGACTTTGGCGTCAGCATCGCGACCGCTGCCGGTTTTGCCGCGGTGTTCGCCTTCACCTTCTCGATCATCCAGCCGATCGTCGGCGCCGCCGCCGATCTGTTCGGCAAGACGCGGCTGATGATCGGCTGCCTCGCGCTGCTCGGCCTTGCCAACATCCTGGGGGCGCTCTCGAGCTCATTCTCGGTTCTGTTCGCGACCCGTATCCTCGCCGGTATCGGCTCCGGCGGCGTGTTTCCGGTGGCGCTCAGCCTGACCAGCGATCTCGTCGGTCCGGAGAAGCGCCAGGTCGCGATCAGCCGCACGCTCGCCGGCGCGATGACGGGCAATCTCCTCGGCGCCTCGGCCTCCGGCTTGATCGGCGATTTCCTCGGCTGGCGCGGCGTGCTGGCGGTGCTCGGCGCGCTGGTGATCGTTGCCTCGATCGCGGTCGCCGCCGGTTTTCGTGGCGCCAAGGTCAAGCATCCGCCGAAGACGAGCCTGTCGGCGCTGAAGGCGGGCTATCGCACCATCTTCACCAACCCGAACGCCTATGTCTGTTATGCGGCGGTGTTCATCGAAGGCTGCTGCGTGCTCGGCCTGTTTCCCTACATCGCTTCGTTCCTGTTCGAGCTCGGTCAGACCTCGCTCTCGATCGCGGGCATCGTCATCGCGGGCTTTGCGGTCGGCGGCTTGTTCTACACGCTGACGGTGTCGCGCCTGCTGCCATGGCTGGGCATGAAGGGAATGATGATCGCGGGCATGACGCTGGTGGCTTCGCAGCTCGTTGCCGTCGGCTTCGGCCTGCGCTGGGAAGTGCAGGCGTTCAATCTCATCGTGATGGGATGGGGCTTCTACATCGCCCATGGCTGCCTTCAGATGTTTGCCAGCGAACTCTCGGTCGAGGCGCGCGCAACCGCGTTGTCGCTGCATTCGTTCTTCTTCTTCATGGGGCAGACGGTGGGGCCGCTCGCCTATGGACTTGGCCTCCAGCATGGCGGCAAGATGCCGACCCTGTTCGCGAGCGCCGCGATCATGGTCGCGCTGGGCTTCGCCTGTGCGCGGCTGTTGAAACAGCGGGCGCCATCGGATGCAGTCGCCTAAAAGATGTCTAGCGCCTGACGCGGCGTATCGTCATTTAGAACCTCCTTTCCTCAGTTTATGCTTCATCTGGGAAAGCATCTTGGGGCCCCCCGCCGATAGTCTCTCGGCAATCGCACCAAGATCCGGATCAGCATTACGATATTTGCTGCCCCATAAGCCAAGCTCGGCGAGGACAGGCAGCAGATCAATGCCCGCCTCCGTAAGGCGATAAATCGCCTTCAGTTTATGCGTAGGGTCGTCATGACGGGTAAGCACGCCGCCTTCTTGCAGCGTTTGAAGCCGCTCCGCAAGCGTCCGCGATGATATCGATTCATCGGACTGCAGAAATTCCCGGAAGTGCTGTTTCCCCGCGAAAACGATGTCACGCACAATCAGCAGCGTCCAGCGATCGCCGAGCAACTCCAGCGACAGACTGATTGGGCAACCTGATCGCTGTCTTCCCGACATCCGTAGTTCCCTTTGTAAATCGATTTACTATTGACATCATTCGAGGCTGACGTCAATGCTTCCAAATGTAAACCAATCATAAAGTCTCAATGCTGGAGGAGTGGTGGAAAATGCCCGCAGATATCCATCAGGTTGCAAGCGGCGGCTTTTACATATTTCAGAAGGTGACAGAGCTCCCGGGCAGGAAACTGCGCAAAGACGTGACTTATCGATCTGTCCCGCTCGATGACGCCCGCAGCAGCATGATCGCAAACGGGATATCAGCCAGCTTCACGGAAGCGTTGATCGAAACCCCAGCGAGCTTCAATCGCCAAGAGCGATGGGCACTCGACACGCCAGCTTCAGAAAACACAACTCGAACGACCTTCAAACAATGGGCTGCTGAATCGTTCGCAGCTTCGATCCTTGCATGATTCGAGAGAATAGACCGATGCGAAAACTTATCCTTCAGATGCAGGTGTCAGCCGATGGCTTTGTCGGCTCCTACGGAACGGTAAATTGGCAGCTATGGGGTTGGGGTGACAACAACTTTTGGGATGATGAACTGAAGCGCGATTTCAATGCACACTTCGAGCGCATCGGCACGATTCTTCTCAGTCGGAAGATGCTGAATGAAGGGTATCTACGGCATTGGGAGAACGCAGCGAACCGCTACCCAACTGAGCCATTCTACGCGTTCGCTAAGCGTATCACAGAAATGAGCAAAATGGTTCCGACGAATAAGCCAACGGAGCCGGCGTGGGAACGAACCACGCTTGTCAGCGGAGATTTGCACGAGGTGGTCGGCGCCTTAAAGAGCCAACGAGGGCGCGACATTGGCGTGTTCGGTGGCGCGGGGTTTGCCGCGGCGCTGATCGAACACGGTCTCGTTGACGAGTTTCAATTCTACGTCAACCCGGCGGTATTGGGTGACGGCGTCAGGATCTTCGCGGCGTCGGGGTTCAGGAAGCTAAAATTACTCGAGGCCAAGGCTTATTCGAGCGGCATGGTTGTTAGCCGCTATACCTCGTCCCCCGAGCGAGCAAATCTTCGCGGTCGAGACCGAACGCGGTGAGTCAGAAACGGTCTCTTCAAGCTCAGCCCCGGCCGCGATAGGGCGCGACGCCCTGCTCGGGCACCCACAATCCCTTCGGCGCGCGGCCCGTCTGCCAGAACACGTCGATTGGAATGCCGCCGCGCGGATACCAATAGCCCCCGATGCGCAGGAACTTCGGCTTGATCTCGCTCGCGATGCGCTTGCCGATCATCACGGTGCAGTCCTCGTGGAAGGCGCCGTGATTGCGGAAGCTCGCGATGTAGAGCTTGAGCGACTTCGATTCCAGCAACCATTGGCCGGGGGCGTAGTCGATCATCAGATGTGCGAAATCCGGTTGTCCCGTGACCGGGCAGAGCGAGGTGAATTCCGGCACGGTGAAGCGTACCAGATAGTCCGTGCCCTTTTGCGGGTTCGGCACGCGGTCGAGCTGCGCTTCTTCCGGTGTGTGCGGCCATTCGACCGCGCGGCCCAGCTGAAGGGATTTCTTCGCCATTGTCGTCACATCCTGTTCCGCGTGCCGGGATGGACGCAAATGCCGCTGTCGTCAACCGGCGGCGACCGTCTGGATCATGACGATCCGGTCGTTGCCGGATTCGCAGCCCCAGAGCTCGCCCGGCCTCCCGTCGAGCTGGCGCACATTGGCGTTAGCCTTGTCGCTGGCGAACACGTTGAAGCGCTCGGTGGCGGGATCGAAGCGGACGATGGCGTTGGCGGAGAAATCGGTCAGCCAGACTTTGTCCTTGTCATCGACATAGACCGCGTAGGTGCGGGGACGCTCGCCGGGCAGCTTCCAGGTATTCCAGGAGTCTTCCGCGGGATCGTGCACCGAGACGTGGCCACTGTTCCACTCGCTGACCCAGATCCGGCTTTTCGAATCCGACCAGACCCGTCGCGAACCCTGGCTCGGCGTCGGCGGCTCGACCACACTGGCGCTGCCCGTCGCCGGATCGATCCTGGCAATATAGCTGCCGGCAAGCGAGGCATACCAGACGTCGCCCTTGGGCGTGACGGTGATTCCGTAGGGGCCGACGCCCTTGGGCGCCCTGAACACGTCCATCCCGCCCGCGTTCGGCTTGAGGCGGCCGTAATAGCCGGACTGGCCGGTGAACCAATAGGTGCCGTCCTTGTCGAACACGCCGCTGTTGAGATTGGCGTAGGCGAACTTCTCGGGCAGGCGGAACAGGGTGACCTTGAGGTCGGAAGGATCGACGCGGGCGATCGCATTCTGGCCGCCCTCGGTGATCCAGGGCGCGCCGTCGGGGCCGATGGTCACGCCGTGCGGGGCGGCGCCCTGGCCGAGGCTGACCGTCTTATGGCTGCCATCCTTCGGATCGAGCCTGCCGAGCAGGCCCTTGCCCTGGGCCGTAAACCAGACCGTGCCATCGGGAGCGGGAGCGAGGTCGTGCAGACCGATGCCGGAGCTAATGGGGTAGTATTTTGTCCGGAACGGGCCTTCCTGCGCAAAACTCGGGCGGGTCGCGAGGAGGGCGATGCTCGAGGCAAGAAACTGGCGGCGATTCATGGCGTTACCCCGACTGTTTCAGATTGAGGTTTTGCGCGCAGACCAGATGCGGTCAACCTTAGTCCGAGCCGCTTCACGCGTCAGTCGAAGCCCACCCTCCAAGCGTTCACATTTGCTTGCGGTCCGTGTAAGACCCGCGGCACCGATCAGCTCTAACGAACGGAAGTGCACATCATGACCGCCATCATCGACATCATCGGCCGCGAAATTCTCGATAGCCGTGGCAATCCCACCGTCGAGGTCGACGTCGTGCTGGAAGATGGCGCGCTTGGCCGTGCTGCCGTGCCGTCCGGCGCCTCCACCGGCGCCCATGAGGCGGTGGAACTACGCGACGGTGACAAGACTCGCTATCTCGGCAAGGGCGTCACCAAGGCGGTCGGCGCCGTCAACGGCGAAATCTTCGAGGCCCTGAGCGGCCTCGATGTCGAGCAGCAGGCCCAGCTCGACCAGATCATGATCGACCTCGACGGTACGCCGAACAAGAGCCGGCTGGGCGCCAACGCCATCCTCGGCGTGTCGCTCGCCTGCGCCAAGGCGGCCGCGAACTCGCTCGACATGCCGCTCTATCGTTACGTTGGCGGCACCTCGGCGCGGCTGCTGCCGGTGCCGATGATGAACATCATCAATGGCGGCATGCACGCCGACAATCCGATCGACTTCCAGGAGTTCATGATCCTACCGGTTGGCGCGTCCTCCTTTGCCGAGGGCTTGCGCTATGGCGCGGAGGTCTTCCACACCCTGAAGTCCGAATTGAAGAAGGCCGGTCACAACACCAATGTCGGCGATGAGGGCGGCTTTGCCCCGAACCTGCCGTCGGCGGACGCCGCGCTCGAATTCGTCATGAACGCGATCGGCAAGGCCGGCTACAAGGCGGGCTCCGACATCGTCATTGGCCTCGACTGCGCCTCGACCGAGTTCTTCAAGGACGGCAAATACGTCTACGAGGGCGAGGGCAAGACCCGCTCGATCTCCGAGCAGGCCAAGTACCTTGCTGATCTCGTCTCGCGCTATCCGATCGTGACCATCGAGGACGGCATGTCGGAAGACGACATGGACGGCTGGAAGGAGCTGACCGACCTCGTCGGCAAGAAGTGCCAGCTCGTCGGTGACGATCTCTTCGTCACCAACGTCAAGCGCCTCGCCGAAGGCATCAAGGCCGGACGGGCCAATTCGATCCTGATCAAGGTCAACCAGATCGGCACGCTGACCGAGACGCTCGCCGCCGTCGAGATGGCGCACAAGGCCGGCTACACCTCGGTGATGTCGCACCGCTCCGGCGAGACCGAGGATTCTACCATCGCCGACCTCGCGGTCGCCACCAATTGCGGTCAGATCAAGACCGGCTCCCTTGCGCGCTCCGATCGCACCGCCAAATACAACCAGCTCCTGCGCATCGAGCAGCAGCTCGGCAAGCAGGCGCTCTACGGCGGCAAGGCGGCACTGAAGGCGCTGGCATAAGCCAGCGGTCGGACAAGAACAGGGGAGGATCGACATGAGCGACGGCAAGAACGGCCTGCAACTGCGTTCGCTGATCAAGAAGAGCGGTGAGCTCGAAATCTCGCTGCTCGACGTGCCGACCCCCGAACCCGCCGCGGACGAGGTTGTCGTCCGCGTCGAGGCCGCGCCGATCAACCCGTCCGACCTCGGGCTCTTGATCGGCGCGGCCGACATGAGCACGGCAAAGGCTTCGGGCACCAAAGAAGCTCCCGTCATCACCGCGAAAGTGCCGGAAGGCGCGATGCGGGCGATGGCAGGCCGGCTCGACGAATCCATGCCGGTCGGTAACGAAGGCGCGGGAGTCGTGATCAGGACCGGCTCCTCGGATGCCGCGAAGGCGCTGATGGGCAAGACCGTCGCCATGATCGGCGGCGCGATGTACACGCAGTATCGCACGTTGAAAGTGCGCGAGTGCCTGCCGCTGCCGGAAGGCACCACGCCGGCCGAAGGAGCCTCCTGCTTCGTCAATCCGCTGACCGCGCTCGGCATGACCGAGACCATGCGGCGCGAGGGTCACAAGGCGCTGGTGCACACTGCGGCCGCATCCAATCTCGGGCAGATGCTGAACAAGATCTGCATCAAGGACGGCATCCCGCTGGTCAACATTGTGCGCAGCAAGGAGCAGGCCGACATCCTGCACAAGATCGGCGCCAAATATGTCGTCGATTCCACCGCACCGAGCTTCCTCGGCGATCTCACCAATGCGCTGGTCGAGACCGGCGCCACCATCGCCTTCGACGCCATCGGTGGCGGGAAGCTCGCCGGCGACATCCTCAACTGCATGGAAGTCGCGATCAACAAGACCGCGAAGGAATACAGCCGCTACGGCTCCAACGTGCACAAGCAGGTCTATGTCTATGGCGCGCTCGATGTCCGCCCGATTGAGCTGCCGCGCGGCTTCGGCATGGCCTGGGGCGTCGGCGGCTGGCTGCTGTTTCCGTTCCTGATGAAGATCGGGCAGGCGGACGGGGCCAGGCTGCGCCAGCGCGTCGTCGACGAACTGAAGACCACGTTTGCCAGCCACTACACCAAGGTGGTGTCGCTTTCCGAGGCGCTCGATCCCGCCAACATCGCGGTGTACGCCAAACGCGCCACTGGCGAAAAATTCCTCATCAACCCGAACAAATAATCGGGACGTGCGACGGCACGTCACCGAAAGAAGGTCTTGCCTTCTGAGCGAAGCCGGGGATTATTCCGCCGCCATTTGCACGCGGGAAAACCGCGGGGCGCTCAGAAGGGGACCTCATGACCGATCTTAATCGCCGCCATTTGCTTGCAGGCGCCGCCACCTTCGGTGCGGCTGCCGTGACCGGCTTTGGGCCGACCGCCGCCAATGCCTCAGTACCGCAAGCCGGCACGCAGGCGCCGGGCTTCTACCGCTACAAGGTCGGCAGCTACGAGTGCACCTCCATCAATGACGGTGCGCGCACTTTCCCGATGCCGGACAAGTTCGTCGTCAACGCGCCGAAGGAGGAAGCGCTGGCCGCTGGCGAGGCGGCCTACATGCCGAAGGGCATGGTCACGGTGCCGTTCAACCCGCAGCTCATCAACACCGGCTCCAAGCTCGTGCTGATCGATACCGGCAACGGTGTCGCCAATCTCGAGCCCAGCAAGGGCGCGGTCGGCCGCACGCTGCAGAACCTCCAGGCCGCCGGCGTCGACCCCAAGAGCATCGACGTCGTGCTGCTCTCGCATCTGCATCCCGACCACACCAACGGCATTCGTCTCGCCGACGGCGCGCTTGCCTTCCCCAATGCGGAGATCATGGTGCCAGGCAAGGACTGGGAGTTCTGGACCAGCGAGGACAACGCCGCCAAGGCCGAGTCCAACGCGATGATGAAGAACTACTTCGCCAACGTGAAGAAGACCTTTGCCGGCCTCGAATCCAAGGTGACGAAGTACGAGTGGGGCAAGGAGGTCGCACCGGGCATCACCTCGATCGCGACGCCCGGTCACACCCCGGGGCACACCTCGTTCGCGGTCGCCTCAGGCGATTCCAAGGTGCTGATCCAGTCCGACGTCACCAACATCCCGGAGTTCTTCCTGCGCAATCCGAACTGGCATGTGGTGTTCGACACCGATGCAGCGCTGGCGCAGGAAACCCGCCACAAATTCTACGACATGGCGGCCGCCGAGAAGGCGACCGTGATCGGCTTCCACTTCACCTTCCCCTCGGTCGGCCATGTCGAGAAGGACGGCGCCAAATATCGTCTGATCCCGTCGGCGTGGAATCCGACCATCTGAGCCGATTTGCAGATTTGTACCAGGGATCGGGCCGCCACTTGGCGGCCTGATTGTTTGGGCAACCGTTCAGAAACCCAGCGTTTCCAAATCCGACCAGTCCATGCACTTGCATCTATCGGTCGAGATCGCTTAAGTGCCGACCCGGCACTCCCGCTGAAGATTTCGAGGACACTCTATGGCCTACAATATCGTCACGATCGCCGGCAGCCTGCGTAAGGACAGCTTTTCGCTCAAGATCGCCAATGCGCTCGCCAAGCTCGCGCCGGCCTCGCTCAAGCTCGAGGTCATCACGCCGGCCGGCATCTCGTTCTTCAACCAGGACCTCGAGGGAGCGCCGCCGGCGGATTGGCTGTCTTTCCGCGAAAAAATCCAGAAATCGGACGGCGTCATCTTCGTCACGCCGGAATACAATCGCGCGATCCCGGGGGTGCTGAAGAACGCCATCGACGTCGCCTCGCGGCCCTATGGCAAGAGCTCGTTCAACGACAAGCCAGTCGGCATCATCGCGAACTCGCCGGGCCCGCTCGGCGGCGTCAGTGCCGCCAAGACGCTCCAGAACATCCTGCCGGGCATTTCCGGCCCGATCATGCAGCAGCCGGAGGCCTATCTGAACGGGGTGGGCGACGCGTTCGATGCCGACGGCAACCTGACCAAGGAGTCCTTGAAGCCGGTGCTCCAGGCCTATATCGACGCGTTTGCGGTGCACGTCGCGAAGCATCACGGCTGAGGCCGCGAAACCCGGGTCTCCGTCATGGCCGGGCAAAAGCGCGAAGCGCGTCTTCGCGCTAGATGTCCCGGCCATCCACATCTTTGCCAAATTGACGAAGAACGTGGATGCCCGGCACAAGGCCGGGCATGACGGCTGAGCCAGGCATTGGAACGCCAAGCGGGCGGGCAATTAGCACGCCCTTAACCAACCTGTCCCATCTTCCCAGGATGGTCTCCCGCGCGCGCCTGAAATCGATCCTGACCGGTCTTGCCCTCTATGCGATGGCGGCCGCCATCGTCGGCTATTTCGGCGTCAACGCCTATACCGGCAAATACGGCCTCAACGCCCGCCAGGAGCTCGACCAGGAGATCGTGGCGCTGACCAGCGAACTGGCGCAGCTCAAGCGCGAGCGCGCCAGGAGCGAGCAGCGCGTTTCGCTGCTGCGCTCCGCGAAGATCGACCCCGACATGCTGGACGAGCGGGCGCGCTTCCAGCTCGACTACGTCAATCCGCGCGATCTCGTCCGGACGATCCCGGCGAACTGACACTCGAGCGGCACAAGCGCCATTTGCGGGGTTTGCGGTCTGCCGCTGACTCCATCGAGCCAGCGCGATTGCGATATGCAAGCAGCCCGTTGCTTCCTGCGGCTGACGTGAGCGGGTCTGCGATCGGTATTCCACACACGATGCGGGAGTCGGGGAGCTAAATGTTGCCCGATCCGCGTCAAAGATTTTGCAATATTACGATCGCGTTGCAGTGCGGCATAATGAAAGGCGTGCCATGCCGCCGCGGTGCTTTCCAAGGGCGTTTGACTTGGGTTAGACAGGGCTGAAGTTTTCTCTGACCCGGAATTCCCATGGCCGCACCCAAGAAAGCCGCCGCAAGTACTGCACAGGACAAGACCGACGGCGGTTCGCCCCCGGAATTCACCAGAGAGCAGGAGCTCAAGGCGCTCCGCGACATGCTCCTGATCCGGCGGTTCGAGGAAAAGGCCGGCCAGCTCTACGGCATGGGCGCGATCGGCGGCTTCTGCCACCTTTATATCGGCCAGGAGGCCGTGGTGGTCGGGATGCAGATGGCCCTGAAGCCGGGCGATCAGGTCATCACCGGCTATCGCGATCACGGCCATATGCTCGCCACCGGCATGGAGGCCAAAGGCGTCATGGCCGAGCTCACCGGCCGTCGTGGCGGCTATTCCAAGGGCAAGGGCGGCTCCATGCATATGTTCAGCAAGGAGAAGCACTTTTACGGCGGCCACGGCATCGTCGGCGCACAGGTCTCGCTCGGCACCGGGCTCGCTTTCGCCAATCACTATCGCGACAACGACAATGTCAGCGTCACCTATTTCGGCGACGGCGCGGCCAACCAGGGCCAGGTCTATGAGAGCTTCAACATGGCGGAGCTCTGGAAGCTGCCGGTGATCTACGTCATCGAGAACAACCGCTACGCCATGGGCACTTCGGTCTCACGCGCCTCGGCGCAGCAGGATTTCTCCAAGCGCGGCGCCTCCTTCAACATTCCCGGCCAGCAGGTCGACGGCATGGACGTCCGCGCCGTGAAGGCCGCCGGCGACGAGGCGGCGGCCTGGTGCCGCGCCGGCAAGGGACCCTTCATCCTGGAGATGCAGACCTACCGTTATCGCGGCCACTCGATGTCCGATCCCGCAAAGTACAGAACGCGCGAGGAGGTCGAAAAAGTCCGCCACGACCAGGATCCGATCGAGCAGGTGCGCAACCGCCTGTTGGCCGCCAAGGTCAGCGAGCAGGATCTGAAGGCGATCGACGCCGAGGTGCGCGACATCGTCAACGCGTCCGCCGATTTCGCCCAGCATGATCCCGAGCCGGATGCCGCCGAGCTCTGGACCGATATTTACCGCTGAACGCGCGCAAGCTTTCTTTTGGAGCCGATATGCCAATTCAAGTGCTGATGCCCGCGTTGTCGCCCACGATGGAGAAGGGCAACCTTTCCAAATGGCTGAAAAAAGAGGGTGAGACGATCAAGTCCGGCGACGTCATCGCCGAGATCGAGACCGACAAGGCGACCATGGAGGTCGAGGCGACCGATGAAGGTACGCTCGGCAAGATCCTGATCCCCGAGGGCACCGCCGACGTGGCCGTGAACACACCGATCGCGACAATTCTGGCCGATGGCGAAAGTGCCGCCGATCTCGCCAAGGCGCCCGCGCCTGCCCAGCAGCAGAAGGCTGCCGAATCCGTAGCCCCTGCCGCCGCGAAGACCGAGGCTCCAGCTCCCAAGGCTGCGCCGGCGCCGCAGGCCGTCGCAGAACCCGACCCGGAAGTGCCCGCCGGCACCGAGATGGTGACGCAGACCATCCGCGAAGCCCTGCGCGATGCTATGGCCGAAGAGATGCGCCGCGACGCCGACGTCTTCGTGATGGGCGAAGAGGTTGCCGAATACCAAGGCGCCTACAAGGTGACGCAAGGGCTGCTTCAGGAATTCGGCGCCAAGCGCGTCATCGACACGCCAATCACGGAGCACGGCTTTGCCGGCATCGGCGTCGGCGCCGCGATGACCGGGTTGAAGCCGATTGTCGAGTTCATGACCTTCAACTTCGCTATGCAGGCGATCGACCAGATCATCAACTCCGCGGCCAAGACGCTCTATATGTCCGGCGGCCAGATGGGCTGCTCCATCGTATTCCGCGGGCCCAACGGCGCCGCTTCCCGCGTGGCCGCCCAGCACAGCCAGGATTATTCGTCCTGGTATTCCAACGTCCCGGGCCTCAAGGTCGTCGCGCCGTTCTCGGCCGCTGATTACAAGGGCCTGCTCAAGGCTGCGATCCGCGATCCCAATCCGGTGATCTTCCTCGAGAACGAGATGCTCTACGGCCACACTGGCGAGGTGCCGAAGCTCGACGATTTCGTGATTCCGATCGGCAAGGCGCGCATCGTGCGCTCCGGCAGCCATGTCACGATCATCTCGTGGTCGAACGGCATGAGCTACGCGCTGAAGGCCGCCGACGAACTCGCCAAGGACGGCATCGAGGCCGAAGTGATCGACCTGCGCACGCTGCGTCCGATGGACACCGACACCATCGTCAACTCCGTCAAAAAGACGGGACGTGCCGTCACGGTGGAAGAGGGCTGGGCCCAGAGCGGTGTCGGCGCCGAGATCGCCGCGCGGATCATGGAGCATGCCTTCGACTATCTGGATGCGCCTGTAACCCGGGTCTCCGGCAAGGACGTGCCGATGCCGTATGCCGCGAACCTGGAAAAGCTCGCGCTGCCTTCGGCTGCCGAAGTGGTCGAGGCCGCCAAAGCCGTCTGCTACAGGTAGACCATGGCGGGTCCGAAGGAGCAGCCATTGCCACCCGACGTCCTCGTCCGCGATGATGCGGTCGAGATCCTGCGCGTGTTCGTGCTGGACGGCGGGCTGTCGATGGCGTTCCAGCGGGCCTTCGACGAGCCCGACATGTGGGGCCTGCTGCTCGTCGATCTCGCCCGTCACGCCGCGCGCGCCTATGCGCGCGAGAGCGAATACACCGAGGAGGACGCGCTGAACCGGATCATCGAGATGTTCCAGGCCGAGATCGAGCGTCCCACCGACACCGGCACCACGACGCCGCGCGGGAAGGGGCACTGACCGTGGCGATCGAAGCCTATCATTTCGATTTCATGCTGGAGGCGATCCGCGAGGCGGAAGCCTCGATCGTGCAAGGCGGCCTGCCGATCGGCGCCGTGCTGACCCGCGACAACAAGGTCATTGCCCGCGGCCACAACAACCGCGTGCAGGAAAACAACCCGATCCTGCACGGCGAGATGAGTTGCCTGCGCGAGGCGGGTGCGATTTCGTTCCACGATACCGTCATGTACACCACGCTGTCGCCATGCGCGATGTGTGCCGGTGCGCTCGCACTGTTCAAGGTGAAGCTCGTGGTGATTGGAGAGTCCGTTACCTTCGAGGGCTCCAAGGACATTCTCGACAAGTTCGGCATCCCGTGGATCGACCTTGCCGACGACCGCTCCATCACCATGATGAAGAATTGGCGTTCCATCCCTGCCAATGAGCGCCTGTGGCAGGGCGACATCGGCAACTAACGTGGTCTGTTCGTCTTCGGTCCGGAGACGGATTTTTGCAAAGTTCTTCTTGAGGTCAGCATGCCCATCAACATCCTGATGCCCGCTCTTTCGCCGACGATGGAGAAGGGCAACCTCGCCAAGTGGCTGAAGAAGGAAGGCGACAAGGTCAAATCCGGCGACATCATCGCCGAGATCGAGACCGACAAGGCGACCATGGAGGTCGAGGCCATCGACGAGGGCACGATCGCCAGGATCCTCGTGCCCGAGGGCACGCAGGACGTCCCGGTCAACGACGTGATCGCGGTGCTGGCCGGCGAGGGCGAGGACGTGAAGGCGGCAGGTGCCGCCAAACCGAGCGCTTCGGCCGCACCTCCGAAAGCTGCTGAAACTCGCGCTGCTGCGCCGGCTCCTGCGCCTGCTGCGCCCAAGGCCGCGCCGGCGCCCGCCGCAGCACCTGCACCGCAGGCCGCAGCACCGGCTGCGCAGAGCAACGGCCATGCCGGCCGCGTGTTCTCCTCGCCGCTGGCGCGCCGGCTCGCCAAGGAAGCTGGCGTCGATGTTGCGATGGTGACCGGCACCGGCCCGCACGGCCGCGTGGTCGCGCGCGACGTGGAGCAGGCCAAGTCCGGCAAGGGCCTCAAGGCTCCCGCGGCGGCGCCGTCAGGTGCACCCTCGGGCGCGCCGACCATGTCGGACAAGCAGATCCTGGCGCTGTTCGAGCCGGGCTCCTACGAGGTGGTCCCGCATGACGGCATGCGCCGCACGATTGCGCAGCGTCTGACCGCGTCGATCCAGAACGTCCCGCACTTCTATCTCACCATCGACTGCGACATCGGCAAGCTGCTCGCCGCGCGCGAGGAGATCAATGCGGCTGCTCCCAAGGATAAGGAGAAGAAGCCGCTCTACAAGATCTCGGTCAACGACTTCGTCATCAAGGCGATGGCGGTGGCGCTGCAGAAGATCCCGAATTGCAATGTGAGCTGGACCGAATCCGGCATGGTCAAGCATCACCATTCCGACGTCGGCGTCGCCGTGGCGATGCCGGGCGGCCTGATCACGCCGATCATCCGCAAGGCCGAGACCAAGACGCTGTCGACCATCTCCAACGAGATGAAGGATTTTGCGGCACGCGCGCGCTCGCGCAAGCTGAAGCCCGAAGAGTACCAGGGCGGCACGACGGCCGTCTCGAACCTCGGCATGTTCGGCATCAGCCACTTCACTGCCGTGATCAATCCGCCGCATGCGACCATCCTCGCGGTCGGCACCAGCGAGGAGCGGCCTGTAGTCCGCGGCGGCAAGATCGAGATCGCGAACATGATGAGCGTGACCCTGTCCTGCGATCACCGCGCCATCGACGGCGCGCTCGGCGCGGAACTGATCGGCGCCTTCAAGCAGCTGATCGAAAATCCCGTCATGATGATGGTCTGACGCGCGGTAGAGGGGGCACCGTTGCATGTCCGTACCCGCTGGCCATGGATGTCGCTGCTGCTTGGAGCAGTCGTCGCGCTCAACCCGATTGGGCTCGATCTTCTTTACTCCGCGTTCTTTGCCGGTGAACAACTGGCACGGAACATCGCCCAGCCGGTCGTGCTGATCGCCTTGGCCGTAATGGCTTTGGCGACGATGCTCGAATGGCTGGTGAGGTCTTTTCTGATCAAGCGCCGCGCCCGCGGCGCCTCTTGAGTTGAATGGGAGCCGCCATGGCCGACACATCCTTCGACATCATCATCATCGGCTCCGGTCCGGGCGGCTATGTCACCGCAATCCGCGCCGCCCAGCTCGGCTTCAAGGTCGCGATCGTCGAGAAATCCTATCTCGGCGGCATCTGCCTCAACTGGGGCTGCATCCCGACCAAGGCGCTGCTGCGCTCGGCCGAGATCTACCACTACATGCAGCACGCCAAGGATTACGGCCTGTCCGCCGAAAACGTCTCGTTCGACCCGAAGGCGGTGGTGCAGCGCTCGCGCGGTGTCTCGAAGCGGCTGAACGATGGCGTTGGCTTCCTGATGAAGAAGAACAAGGTCAGCGTGATCTGGGGCGCGGCCTCGATCGACGCGCCCGGCAAAGTCACCGTGAAGAAGTCGGACGTCGAGGGCCCCAAGGGTGCGCTGGGCGAGGGAACGTATCAGGCCAAACACATTATCGTCGCGACCGGCGCGCGGCCGCGGGTGCTGCCGGGCCTCGAACCCGACAAGAAGCTGATCTGGACTTATTTCGAGGCGATGGTGCCGGAGCGGATGCCGAAATCGCTGCTGGTCGTCGGCTCCGGCGCGATCGGCATCGAGTTCGCCTCCTTCTTCCACACCATGGGCTCGGACGTCACCGTGGTCGAAGTGCTGCCGCAGATCCTGCCGGTGGAGGACGCCGAGATCGCCGGCCTGGCCCGCAAGCGTTTCGAGAAGCAGGGCATCAAGATCCTGTCCTCGACCAAGGTGACCAAGCTCGAGAAGAAGGCCGACAGCGTCGTCGCTACCATTGACGACGGCAAGGGCAAGCCTGTGACGACCGAGTTCGAGCGTGTGATCTCGGCGGTCGGCGTCGTCGGCAACATCGAGAACCTTGGACTCGAGAAGCTCGGCGTGAAAACGGATCGCGGCGTCATCGTGATCGACGGCTACGGCAAGACCAACATCCCCGGCATCTATGCCATCGGCGATGTCGCGGGGCCGCCGATGCTGGCTCACAAGGCCGAACATGAAGGCGTGATTTGCGTCGAGGCGATCAAGGGCCTGCATCCGCACGCCATGGACAAGAACCTGATCCCGGGCTGCACCTATTGTCAGCCGCAGGTGGCCTCCGTCGGCCTCACCGAAGCCAAGGCCAAGGAGAACGGCCGCGAGATCCGCGTCGGCCGCTTCCCCTTCGTCGGCAACGGCAAGGCCATCGCGCTCGGCGAGGACCAGGGCTTGGTCAAGGTGATCTTCGACAAGAAGACCGGCCAGCTGCTTGGCGTCCACATGATCGGCGCGGAGGTCACCGAGCTGATCCAGGGCTACGTCGTCGCCATGAACCTTGAGACCACGGAAGAGGAGCTGATGCACACGGTGTTCCCGCATCCGACCCTGTCGGAGATGATGAAGGAAGCCGTGCTGGATGCGTATGGACGGGTGCTGAATATTTGACGGGCGCGCATCGCCGCCCACCACCGTCATTGCGAGCGAAGCGAAGCAATCCAGACTGCCTCCGCGGAAAGACTCTGGATTGCTTCGCTGCGCTCGCAATGACGAGCGGAGGGATCTGTTTGCAAAACAAGAAGGAAATCACCCCATGCAAGACAACGACAACCTCACCATCGAACGCCCGACCTTCGTCACCCATCTCGAATGCGCGATGGAGGGCGATCATTACGCCGCCGACCGGGTCCACAACCTCTCCAAGGCCGGCAAGCCGCTGCTGGTGCGCTACGACCTTGCCGGTGTGAAGACGGCGCTGACGAAAGACGCGCTCGCCCAGCGCCCCGCCGACATGTGGCGCTACCGCGAGCTTTTGCCGGTGCGTAAATGTCAGGATATCGTCTCGCTCGGCGAGGTCACGACGCCGCTGATCCGGCTGCCCAAGCTCGGTGCAAAACTCGGCGGCGGCGAGATCATCGTCAAGGACGAGGGGCGCTTGCCGACCGGCTCGTTCAAGGCGCGCGGCCTCGTGATGGCGGTGTCGATGGGCAAGGCGCTCGGCATCAAGCATATGGCGATGCCGACCAACGGCAATGCCGGCGCGGCGCTCGCGGCTTATGCGACCTCCTGCGGCATCAAGACCACGATCTTCTGCCCGGCCGATACGCCGGAGGTGAACGTCAGCGAGATCGAGCTGCAGGGCGCCACCGTCTACCGCGTCAACGGCTATATCGACGATTGCGGCAAGATCGTCGGCGAGGGCAAGGCGAAAGTCGGCTGGTTCGACACCTCGACCTTGAAGGAGCCGTACCGCATCGAAGGCAAGAAGACGATGGGGCTCGAACTCGCCGAGCAGCTCGGCTGGGACGTGCCCGACGTGATCTTCTATCCGACCGGCGGCGGCACCGGCCTGATCGGCATGTGGAAGGCGTTCGACGAACTAGAGAAGATCGGCTTCATCGGCAGCAAGCGCCCGCGCATGGTCGCGGTGCAAGCCTCCGGCTGCGCCCCCATGGTGCGCGCCTATGAGGCCGGCACCGAGCATGCGACGCGCTGGGAGGACGCTCACACCATCGCGTCAGGCATTCGCGTGCCGCAGGCGATCGGCGACTTTCTCATTTTGCGCGCGGTGCGGCAGAGCAACGGTTTTGCCATTGCCGTCGACGACGATAAGATCTCATCGGCGCTCAGCGAGGTCGCGCGCGAGGAGGGGCTGTTGCTCTGCCCCGAAGGTGCTGCCACCTACGCCGCCTACAAGGACAGCCTCGCCGACGGCCGCGTCAGCAAGTCCGACCGCGTGATGCTGTTCAACTGCGCCACCGGCCTGAAATACCCGCTGCCGCCGGTCACCCGCACGCTCGATCGCCACAAGCCGATCGACTATTCGCAGTTCTAGCGCGGCATTTCGTCCCTTCAGGAACGATCCCTCTTCCCGTACGCGGGAAGAGACTAAAACAACAATGACATTGCTGGGAGAAGACAATGAAGGCCGCCTGGGCTGCGCTGATTGCTATTCTCGCTGTTGCAGGCGCCGCGCGCGCCGACGACTATCCCTCGCGTCCCATCACCATCATCGTTCCCTTCGCCGCCGGCGGTCCGTCGGATGCGATGGCGCGAGTGCTTGCCGAGCGGATGCGGACATCGCTTGGGCAGCCGCTGGTGATCGAGAACGTCACCGGCGCGGGCGGCTCGATCGGCGTCGGCCGCGCCGTGCATTCGGCCCCCGACGGCTACACGATCTCGTTCGGCCATCTCGGCACCCACGTTGCCAACGGCGCCGTCTACAAGCTCAATTACGACCTGGTCGCGGACCTGGAGCCGGTGGTGCTGCTGCCGAGCAATCCGATGATCGTCGTCAGCAAGAACGCGGTGCCCGCGACCTCGCTGAAGGAGCTGCTGGACTGGCTGAAGTCGCGACCGTCGCCGCCGACCGCCGGCACCGCCGGCGCGGGCTCGGGTAGCCACATCGCCGGGGTCTATTTCGAGAGCGTCAGCGGCATCAAGCTGCAATACGTACCGTATCGCGGCACCGCGCCCGCCCTGAACGATCTCATTGCCGGCCAGATCGACGTCATCGTCGACCAGACCTCGAACTCCATCAACCAGGTCCGCGCCGGCACCATTCGCGCCTACGCCATCACCGATGACAGGCGCCTGTCGTCGGCGCCCGACATCCCGACGGCGGAGGAGGCGGGCCTGAAGGGCTTCAACATGACGCTCTGGTCCGGCATGTGGGTGCCGAAGGGCACGCCAAAGGCGATCGTCGCCAAGCTCAATGCCGCTGCCGTGGAAGCGCTGAACGATCCCGGCGTGAAGAAGCAGCTCGAAAGTCAGGGGCTTGAGATGACACCCCAGGATCAGCTCACGCCCGAGGCCCTGGGCGCCCGCCAGAAGGCGGAGATCGCGAAGTGGTGGCCAATGATCAAGGCGGCGAACATCAAGGTGGAGTGAGCGCCGTGTCGCCAGGGCTCGGCGCCAGCGTATCACGTCTCGGTTTGATCGGAGCCGGACAGGGCCATCCGCAGACATTCAAGCAGAGCGGGCGTGGAGAACGGCTTCGCCAGAAAGCAGATAGCGCCCGCTTTCAGCGCGCGGTCGCGCACGGCATCGTCGGGAAAAGCCGTCATGAAAATGAAGGGCGTGTGGTGACCAAGGCTGCGCATGTGCGTCAAGAGCTCAAGGCCGCCCATCAACGACATCTGCACATCCGCGATCACGCAGGACGTCGTCTTCAGTTCGGCCGATTGAAGAAATTCGTCAGCGGAGCGAAAGATGTTGACCGTGTATCCCCGCGACGTCAGCAGATTATTGGTCGCAAGGCGGACTGATCGATCATCGTCGATGACGGAAATGGCCGAGGGGATTGACAAGATGATCGCTCCTGATCGGGGAGCCGCCGATCACGGTGCCGCACTTGACGAAAGTGAGCCCTTGGAGCGAGCTTGAAAAGCATACTTAGGTTTGCACCTTTCCGCCCGGGCGTGAGATTCCGAGCGCCTCCACCATTCTGACGAGATCGGCCAACGACTTGGCGCCCATTTTCCGCATGATCTGCCCGCGGTAGATCTTGACGGTAATCTCAGCCAATCCGAGCTCGGCAGCGACTTGCTTGTTCATCAGGCCGGACGCCACCAGGGCGAGGATGTCGCGCTGGCGCGCGCTCAAACCCTCGAATCGGGACCGCACTCCCGCGACCGACTCCTCGGCATTGCGTCGCTTGCGATCCCGTTCGATCGCGGCCTGAACCGCATCCAGCATGTCCTGGTCGCGCACCGGCTTGGTCAGAAAATCGATGGCGCCGCTCTTCATGGCCCTGACGGTCATCGGAATATCACCATGACCGGTGATGAAGATAATGGGCGTGTGAATGTTCGCCTTCGCTAGGTCCGACTGCAGGTCAAAGCCGCTTGAGCCCGGCAGGCGGATGTCGAGCACAAGGCAGCTGGGGACCGCCGGTGGCTTGGCTTCCATGATCTCCGCCGCGGAGCCGAAAGCCTCGACCTTGAGGCCGACGGATTGAAAGAGGTTGGTGAGCGCACGGCGCATCGATGGATCGTCGTCGACGATCAAGACGATCGGATCGTCGGAACTCGTCTGCACCGTCGCCACCTTGGGAAGGTCGGTCACGACGTGTCCTCGATCGGCAAGGGCAGGGCAATCTGGAATGTTGCTCCGCTTCCGTCATTGGGGAAGGCCGAGAGCCGGCCCGCATGAGCCTCGATGATCGATCGGCAGATCGACAGTCCCATCCCCAGGCCGCTCGGCTTTGTCGTGAAGAAAGGTGTGAAGATGCGCTCCGTCGCGCCGTCCCCGAGGCCGACCCCGCTGTCTGTCACGATCAGGAGCATGCGGCCTTCGCCGTGCTCGCTCGCCTGGCTGGAGCGGATCGCAAGCTCGCGCGGACGGTCCACATTGGCGTGCATGGCTTCAATCCCGTTCATGACCAGGTTGATCAGCACCTGCTGCAGCTGGATCCGGTCGCCGCAAACGCTGGGTAGAGCGGACGCCAGCTCCATTCGTACCGACACGGCATGGGTGGCAAGCTCGCGGCGGACGAGCGCCACCGTCTCCCTGACGAGCTGGTTCATGTCGACCGGAGCCATCTCGATCTCGGTCTTCTTCGCAAGCGTTCTGATCCGGCGGATCACCTCGCTGGCGCGATTGGCGTCCTCGACGATCCATTCCACGGAACGGCGTGCGGCATTCAGTTGGGCTGGTTCGCGGCCGAGCCATCCGATACAGGCATCCGCATTGGAGATCACGGCGGCCAAGGGCTGATTGATCTCGTGGGCGATCGAGGCCGTGAGTTCGCCGAGCATCGTGACGCGCGTCACGTGAGCTAGTTCGGCTTGCGCCTTGCGCAGTGCTTCTTCGGCCTGCTCGGCGCGGATGGCCGCCGTCACGTCGCTGCTGACGCCACGATAACCGAGAAAGTTGCCGTTCGCGTCGTGCAAGGGCTTGCCGCTGGTGCGCACGTAGATCGGAGATCCGTTGCGATCCTTGCTTCGGTAGACCAGGTCGCGAAACGGAAGGTGGGCATCGAGCGTCGCGCGATGCCGCTCCCACTTCTCGGGCTCGAGCTCGGCATCGGGTGGAATGTCCCAACGGGCGAGGCCGATCACGCCCGTGGGCACGGGACCGGCCGTGTCGGCATGTTCCGAAATCCGTGTGATACGGTGGTCCGGCCCGCTCTCCCAAAACCAGTCCGAGGCGGTTTCGGCATAGTCGCGAAATCGCTGCTCGGACAGCTTGAGCTCGTCAAAGGCTTTTTGCAGCGCTTGTCTGGCGGCAAACTGCTCGGTGACATCGACGTGGGTGCCAATGATTTCCGTGACATCGCCGTCCCCGCCGACGACGGGATGCCCCTCCGTATGGACGTGTCGTACGGAACCGTCCGGACGCAAAATCCGAAAATCAACTTCGAAAGGCTGCTTTTGCCGGATTGCCTGACGTTCCACATCGACGATCCGGCGAAAGTCTTCGGCGAGGATCCGTTGTTGGAAAGCCTGCGCCGACAGATCGATCTGGTCCGGGTTGAATCCGAACAGGCGATAGAGTTCGGCCGATCGGTAGGCAAACTCCTGACTGCGCACGTTCCAGGCCCAGCTGCTCGTGTGGCTGAGGCGCTGGGCTTCGGTCAGATAGGCTTCGCTGCGACGCAGCCGCTGTTCGGTTTCCTTTGCCGTAGTGACGTCAGTGACCGCTCCGACAAACTCGATGTGGCCGGATCCATGTCTCACCACGCGTGCCACGGAATGGAGATATTTGATGGTTCCATCGGGCATCAGCAGGCGATACTCATGGTCGAAATCGCCGACCTCACGGAAGGCCCGATCAAGGGTCTTGCTGACCGCATTGCGATCTTCCGGATGAATGCGCTGGAAAACGAAATCGAGCGTCGGTTTGACCTGCGGGTCACATTGGAAGATGCGAAAGGTCTCCCTGGACCAGACGGCCTCGCGGGTTGCCAGGCTCAGGCCGAAGCTGCCGGTGCGGCTCAACTCCTGCGCTTGGGCAAGGTAGGCCTCGCTCTGCCGCAGCGCATCCTCCGCCTCCTTGCGCTGGGTGATGTTTTCGCAGGCGACCAGCACGATCGGCGTGCCGTCGCCGCGTCGCATGGCCTTGGCGTTCTCACGGACCCAGAGAACCGAGCCGTCCTTCCGGATCTTGCGAATCTCCCAGGTGTGCGACTGGTCCACGGTTTCCAGGCACAGCCCGACACAGCGACGGACGAAATCGCGGTCCTCTTCGAAAAAGACGTTCAGCACAGATTGGCCGGTCAACTCGGCCGCCGTGTAGCCCAGTTGCGCGGCGCCAAATGTATTTACGTTGAGCACCGTTCCGGCCGGATCGACCATGAAATACATGACCGGATTGTGCTCGAACACTTGTCGCCATTGCTTCACGGCGTCGCGCAGGTCGGCATTGTCCTGCCGCCAGCCATCCCCAGTCGCGGGCTCGCCTTTCCCCGCATTGCCGAGAGATCGAAGCGCCGCAAGGCCGCCGAGCAGGAATTGCGCGGCCGAATTCCCTAGTTTTGCGATCTGGCCAGGCATCATCGCAAGCGTCCCGGCCCGCGTGGGGCAGGGAGAGTAGAGCACTTTGCGACAGCAGGGGCAATTCCCTGATCAAAGCAGGATTCCGCATCGAAAGTTCGCGGGCTCCGTGCAGCTTGCCAGCGTTGCGCCGTCTCGTTGCGAGCGGACGAAACTCCGGTAAATCACCGGACAAACCTATGTATAGGTCGCGCAATCCTAGTCATACGCTGCATTTACCTCCGTACAATTGAGCGGCCCGTCACATGGGGACTAGTCTCACCGGCAATCCAGTGGTGTCGATCGCAACGCTTGAACAGTTGAGTAGCGCGGGGTCGTGCACTCAAGAGGCCAGCTTCGCCTCCGCCGGCGCTGACTTGCCGATGATCTGGTCACGATTGAGAAGCCGCATTTCGTTGACGAACGTGATGATTGTGCATCAGCGCCCGTGGGGATCCTCGACCGTCAGAGGCGCCCATCAGAGGCCAGGAGGAGAGGATCATGTGCGATAAGCCCGAACACTCCGAGCGCCCTTCCGCCGCAAAAAGCTGCGCCGTCTGCAGCGGGAAGTTCGGCCTGATCCGGTATTATTCCTGGCGAGCGCCGCTTTGCTCCCGGAAATGTCTCGATCGCTTCAGAGCGCGCCGCGAACGCGATCGCCGATGGCTGTTTCGGTCTCAGGCGGCGTAAGCACCAGTCACCGGATCCGCTGCGTTCGGCAATTCTGTATCGGGAGGCTGCGCGTTGAACCGTTGTTGCAAGCTCCTCTTGGCGATCACGCTGCCGCTTTCGTTGATGACTGGAGCGGAGGCGGACGAGGCTGGACAGGATGGCGCACATCGTCATCCGCCTCGGGATCTGCTCCTCCACGAGCAGTTCTATTCGAGTTGGCACATGCCGGACAATCCGGTGCTGACTTGCTGCAGCAACGCCGACTGCTACCCGACCGAGATACGGCGGGTCGAGGGGAGCATCTACGCGCTGCGCCGGGAAGACGGGAAATACATCCTCATTCCGCCTCAGAAGGTCGAGCGAAACAGGGATAATCCCGACGGCCGCAACCATCTTTGCGCGCCGCCGCCGTCCGCCTCTCTCGTCGACACGGTCTACTGCTTTGCGCTCGGAGGTGCCACATGAGGTTCATATTGGTGAACGGCAGGACCCCTTTTCGCAAAACGTCCTGCCTCTGGTGCTGCGAGGAGATCAGCGGCGGCTATCTGCGCGATGCGAAGACGCTGCTGCCCTACTGCGGCTACGAGTGTTACGCGCTTCATGGCGAAGCTGCGCCGCTGATCGAGGGGCGCACACGAGCGGCGTCTTGAGCGGATAGGAGGGCGAAACGGGCGGTGGATTTGCCGTCCGGGCGAGAGGACATCGCGATGAGATTCATGTTCGTCAATCAGGAAGGGCCTCGCCACGGCGGTACCTGCAGCGCGTGCGCGCAGCCGCTGGGCGCGAGTTACGTCCGCCATGTGCCCGCTGAGCGGCGGTACTGCGACTATGATTGCTACCGTCGATATCAGCAGACGGCGGTGGAAATGCTCTGGCCTTACCGCAGTTCGCTCGAAGCGATCACGGTGTCGAGCTGGAACTGGATACTGCAGACGGGCGCGCTCTCGCGCTCGCTGACGGAAGCATTTCTGCGCGCGTACGAACCCTCTGACCACGGAAGGAGGTGACGGCTCGCCAAACGATGCGGACCCGCGCAGAGAGGTCGGTCGCAGTCACTGCATCCAGCTTCACGCCGCGTCCAGCCCCGGCGTCGCGAAGCTAGGGCGCGGCGGCTGCGGCCGATGCCGTCGGCATCGCGCCCCTGTTCGGCGTCGTAACGCGCTGCTCGGACTTCCCCGCGACGACGCTGCTGGCCTCAAACCTCGCACGATAGACCAGCACGTTCTCGATCACGCGCTGGACGTAGTTGCGCGTCTCCGACAGCGGGATGCGCTCGACCCAGTCGACCGGATCGACCTTGGGATCCCTGGGGTCGCCGCGCGCCTGCACCCATTCGCGCACGCGGCCCCGGCCGGCATTGTAGCCGGCGAAGGTCATGATCTGGTTGCCGCGATATTCCGACATGAGCGCACTGAGCTCGGCCGCGCCCATCTGCGTGTTGTAGACGGGATCGGAGACCATCTTGTCCCAGTCATAGGTCAGGCCGAAGCGCTTTGCGGTGTCGCGGCCCGCTTCCGGCGTCACCTGCATCAGCCCGACTGCGTTGGCGGCCGATTTGTCGCGCTGGTCGAACGAGCTTTCGGTGCGCGCCACCGAATAGATCACGCTGGGATCGATCGCGGGCGCCACCTGCTTATGTTCAGGGATGCCGATGGTCGGGAAGGCGTAGTGATCGAGCGCGAGCCCGCGCGCCAGCGCCGACTTGCCGACCTCCAGCATCACGCGCGCATCGTTGCGCCGGCCGGCGAGCTCGCCGAGCGCTTCGAGTGCGGCGACGTCGGTGCTCTCCTTGGCAAAATCCTCGGCGAAGTAAAACACCATGTCGCGCTCACCGACGCCGTAGAGCATGTCGGCGGCGCGCACGCGCTCGTCCGCGGGCGGCGCGTCGACTGCTGCCAGCACGGGCGAGGGCGCACGCAGCTCGATGCGGTCGAGACCGAGCCTGGCGCGGGCGAGCTGGCCGTAATAGGCGGTCGGATAGCGCGCCGCCGCCTGATAGCTCAGGCGCGCATCGGCCGGTGCGTTCATTGCCTCGGCCGCGCGGCCGCGCCAATAATGCGCGCGCGACAGCGCGATCGGATTGGCGGAGCCTTCGTCGATCGCGGCGAAATGCGTCATCGCCGCCTTGGGATCATCGAGATAGCGCAGCGCGATCCAGCCGCACATGAAGTGATAGTCGGCGCGATAGACCTCCATCGCGGGCACGGCTGCCGAGCGCACCAAATCATAGGCGGTTTTGAACTTGCCCTGGTCGAGCAGCTTTCGCGCGAGCAGGCGGCGCTCGCGCCACCAGGCGTCGGTGTCTTGCGCCGCCATCGTATCGGGCGCGGCGGCCAGGATCACCTCGGCCGCGTCGTCGATGCGGTCATTCTGGAGATGCCATTGCGCGCGGCACAGCACATAGCCGAGGTCGCGGCGCGCCTCGGCCGAAATGTCCTCCAGGTAATCCTTGGCCTTGCTGGCCTTGCCGGTGACTGCGGCGCAGGCCTTGACGATCGCGAGCGCATCCTCGCCGAGCCGCTTGGCTGCGCGCCGCGCCCCCGCATAGTCCTTGGCGCCGAGCCGCTTGTCCATGCGGGCGCGATGATCCTCGGCGGTCAGGAGATCGCGGAACGCTTGGTAGGAATCCTCCTCACTGCGCTCGGACAATTCGTCCGTGCGCCAGGCATCGCGCACGAGACGCGCGGCCCTGTCGCTGTCGCCCTCGGTCATCAGCACGCGGGCGAGCGCGAACTTGCCCTTGGCGCTGGTCGGCCGGTCCATCGTGAATTTGTGCACGGTCGCCGCGTTGGCCTTCTCCTGCCACAGCCGCGCCTCGGCGCGGCGGCGGAGCAGCGCGCTGCTCGGCCAGTCCGGATTGGCGGCGAGGAAGGCGGCGTAGCGCTTGAAATTCGCCGTGCTTTCGGAATGGCGCAGCATAAACCAGTCGGCGAGTTTCTGTCCGGCCGGGTCGGCAATGCGGTCGCGCGCCGCGCTGGCGTCCTCGGTCTTGCCCTTCCGCGCGAGATCGATGGCATCCTTCAGCGCGGCGAGATCGCCAGTCAGCGGCGGGGCTGCCGGCTTGTCCGAGGGCGCGTCGTCCTGCTTCTTCGACTTGCGCTTGGCCTCGGCATGCTTGCCGTGCCGCGCCTTGCCGGCGGAGGCGTGGCGCTGCTTGCCGGTTTTCGCCTCATGCGTCTTCTTCGGCGCGGACGATTTGTGACCGCTCTTCGCTGCCAGCTCTGTAGGGATGAAGGCCAAAGCGGCCACGGCAACGACACACGCGAGCGAGCGTAGGCACTGGTTCATTCCGTGGTCCCCCTGCGAAACCAGTACAAACCAAAGTCCGCGACGAGATGCGGCTCGAGAATCAAAACGGCGTCAAAATGGTGACACGACGTCGTTTCGCATCCTGAAGCTGTTCCAACAATGCGGCGAAATACGGATGGAGCCAGGGAACCTGTGCAACGGCGGGGCGAGCGGGTCTCTTAACCTTCATTAACGAATACGGCTCGCGCGACGGTTGCGGCGGTTCAGGACGCCTCGAAGCGGCCAAATTGCGCGTATTCCCGGCGGCAAATCCGTTGTATTGGGTTCCAAAGCCTTTCCCCTTCAGCCCATTGTCCCGCGCCCATGCCGATTTTCAACCAGTCGATCCGGCGCAAGATCGTCGGGATTGCGCTCGGCCTCATCATCCTGATGGTCGTCACCGCGATCCTGTCGATGGTGATGTCCAGCCGCGTCGGCCATCTTCTGGATGAGCTGACCGCGCGGTATATTCCGGCTTACGGCCACCTGGCGCGGTCCAATGTGCGTTCGCTGGAGCGGGCGCTGGCGATGCGGCGCATGGTGATCGCCAAAATGCAAACGCCGCCGGACGAGGAGGGCTTTGCGGCGCGGCTGAAGATCTTCAGGGAAACGGACGCCCAGGTCGAGCAGGAGGCCGAAGCCGCGCGAAAGCTGATCAACGCGATCATCGACGATGAGAGCACACCGTCGGACAACGCGGCACTCGCCCGGATCGAGACGCGCATCGAGAATGCAGTCAAGGAGCTTCGCCGCGAACTCGACGAGGAGGACGCCAAGCTGCTCCGGCTGCTCGATGCCAAGGACTTTGCGGCCACGCGCGACGTGCTCGTCCATGTGGACGCGCTCCGCGATCTCTTCACCCAGCGGATCGATGCGATCCGCGCCGAGATGCTCTCGCAGGTGTTCGTGAGCACCGCGCAGGTGATCCGCCATCAGCGCCAGGCGATCATCGTCTCGGGCATCGTGACCATCCTCGCGGCGATCGTCGGACTTGCCTTTGCGATCATGGTCTCCACCGGGATCACGCGACCGGTCCGGCTCTTGCTGGCCGGCACCCGCGAAGTCGAGGCGGGCCGCTTCGACAAGACCATCAGTGTCTCGACGCAGGACGAGATTGGCGAACTCGCCTCCGCCTTCAATCGCATGGTCGAGCAATTGCGCCAGAACGAGCGCATCCGCGAGACCTTTGGCCGCTACATCGATCCCAAGGTGGTGCAGGGGCTGATTGACCGGCCGGAGGTCGCCGTCGACGGCCAGCGCCGGGTGATGACCATCATGTTCTGCGACATGAGCGGCTTCACCGCGATGAGCGAGGGCATGACCCCGCGCGGCCTGGTCAAGGTGATGAACCACTATTTTACCGTCATGTCCGGTCCGATCAGGAGCAACCGCGGCATCATCGACAAATATATCGGCGACGCCATCATGGCCTATTGGGGCCCTCCCTTCATCGAGGAGGAAGAGCCGGCGCTGCTCGCAGGCCTTGCTGCGATCGAAATGGCCGATCAGGTGCCCGCGCTGCAGAAGCAATTGCCGGATCTGCTCGGCATCCGCGCCATGCCCGGGCTTTGCGATCTGCGGATCGGCATCGCCACCGGCGAGGTCCTGACCGGCAGCATCGGCTCCGAGCTGATGATGAGCTTCACCGTGATGGGCGACGCCGTGAACCTCGCCTCACGACTGGAGGCCGTCAACAAGACCTATGGCACCCGTATCCTGATCTCGCAGGCGACGGCGGACGCGATCGGCTCGCACCTCGGATTGCGCGAGGTCGACCGTCTTGCGGTCGCCGGCCAGAGCGCGCCGCAAACGATCTTCGAGGTGATGGGCCGGGCAGGCGCACTCACGGCCGCGCATGAGAGCCTGCGTTCTCACTACGCCGAAGGCCTCGCCGCCTATCGCGCCCGCCGCTTCGACGAGGCCCGCGCCGGCTTCAACGCGGCACTTGAAGCCGTCCCAGGCGACGGCCCCTCGCGGGCAATGCTTGCTCGTATCACGCGGTTCGAGGCCCATCCGCCGGACGAGGGCTGGGACGGCGCCTGGCGGTTGGAGCAGAAATAGTCGGCCGCGCGGGAAAAATTGATTCTACTCGATAACGATGTTCGCAGTGACCTATTTCCCGGGCTTAGGTTTGGTGTCCTTGAGGCGTTTGATGGGGACACGCCGATGACAGAACTTGAGAACAGGCTCGAACGGTTCGAGACGCTCACCGCCGAATGCGAGCTGATCGCCAGGCTCGCCACCGACAGCACCAAGCGTGAGTTTTATCTGAAGCTCTCGGAGCGGTATCGCCAGCTGGCGGTGGACATGCGGCAGGCCATAGCGAGCCAAGCTGCGGCCTGACGCCGGCAATCCGTTCTTAACACTTGGCGCGCATCCTCAATGCAGATGCGGGGACGCCTGCGGCGATTTTCCGCAGTGGAAATGCCGGCGCCCGCTGCGGTGCAGCGCGCCTCGCGAGATTGTTTTGTCGTGCCTCACAGGGCGATCCCATGCGCCTCCTTGCGGTCATCATGTTTGGACTCATGACGGCAGCCTGCAACCAGGAGCAGGAGATCACCGGCTCGACCCCGGTCTGCGCGATGCGGAACTTTACCTCCTTCAATCCCCGCGACATGACCCAGTGCGTTGCCGCCTGCAAGGCGTGCGACCACGGCAACACGGTCACCTGCAGCACGTCGTGCACGCTCAAGGGCGCCCGCTGAGCGGCTCCGCCCCTGGTTCGGGGCCGACGGTGTCTCGACGGTGTTTTGGCACCGGAACGATTCACATGGATCAATCATTGAAGGGATGGCAGGACGCGGAGTCCTTTGGAATGGGTATGCTCGATCCCGGTCGGTTCCTGGTCTCATGCTCTCACTGCGCAGCCTGGCCGATGGCCGCCAATGTAAGACGTTCGAGCTGGTCGGCTTCGCCGAACGAGGTCCGCTTCGTTTGCCCGCGCTGCCGCCGCGAGGAGACCGCGATCATCTCCGCCTCCGGCGAGTTGACGCCGATCCGGCGCGTCGACGTCCCGCCGCGCGACGTCACCGCGGCCTGGGCTCAGGCCCAGCGCCCAAGAGGGCGAGCGTAGCCCGCCGTTTAAGGAGAAGAGGGCCGAGCGCAGCCAGCTGAGGGCAAGAGGGCGCGCGTCACCATCCGTCGGGACCTCTGATGAGGCAGTTGAACTGCCGCGGGAGGTGATCCAAGCAGGTGCAAATGTGCTAGGATCGTCGGCATGAGTTCATCCATGCCCCGTCCAATCCTGCCGCCCCTCCGCGACCGTTTCCGCCTTACCCCGGTCGCGGCGCGTCTTGCGCCGCTGTTCGGCTTCGCGCTGCTGATCGTGTCATGCGCGCTGGCAAGCTTTGCATTCGCCTGTGCCACGCCGTTTGCGGCTTGCGCGGTTGTCGCCGCCGCCATGCTGCCGCTGCGTCCGGCGCTGCTCGTCGTCACCGGCGCCTGGCTGGTGAACCAGGGCATCGGCTTCGGCGCGCTGCACTATCCGATCGACCCCAGCACTATCGCCTGGGGCTTCGTCATCGGCGCTGCTGCGCTGCTATCGACCGCAGCAGCATCGACGGTCCTCCGTAGGCTGCCGCAAGGCCGCACGCCGCTGATGCTTGCGATTGCATTCGTTGCCGCCTACGCGGTCTATGAGTTCGCCGCGACGCCGGTCCTGGGCGGCGAGGGCGCCTTCACCGCCGCCATCGTGACCCGGATCGGGCTGACCAGCGCCATCTGGCTCGCCGGCCTCGTCGCCGCCTGTGAGATCGTCCGTCTGGCCGATCCGTTCGGGCGCGCGATGCGGAACGCCTGAGCGCCAACCAAGGCACTGAAGTCCGGTCATGCCGATAACCGGACCTTTGCCCAGCGCTGCAAGGCGACCGCTGTCCAAACCGTCTCGACAAACCCGAACGGCCAGGCGCCCTGGAGAAAGCCATAGACCCCGCTGAGCGCGCAGGCTGCCGCGAAGGCCAGCACGAAATGCGGTCCGCGCGGCTCGAGCGCGTAAAACAGCAGCATCGCACTGACCGACAGCAGTCCGAAGATTGTGATTGCGTCCATCAGCCGGCCGGAGGCTTCGGCTTCTTGGCGACACCGCGGGTGTGGAAGACGGCGGGCCCCATCACCGGCCACAGCGCGGCCGTCGCGGTCAGAACGGTCGCGGCGCACATTGCAGCCAGCACGGACGATCGGATTTTCAAGCCGCGCGTCCGCGATCGACAGACGATCCAGACCCAGGCGCAGACCACGACGGCGATGGACAGTTTCGTCATCAGCCCGTGCGCATGGTCGAGCACCGCGATCAGGCTGCCCACGCTGGCGAGCACGACAGCGGGTACCCTGCGCCCTCTTGGACAAGAGGGTGAAGCGACGAAGCAAAGCTCGGGCGGAATCAGCCGCGAGAACGCGAAGCGTGTCTGCAAGTTGAATCTGCATTGGCGGATGGCGATTGCTGCCCCTTGCTCCGTCATTGCGAGCGCAGCGAAGCGATCCAGAGTCTTTCCGCGGAGGATTCTGGATTGCTTCCGCCTTCGCTAAAGCTTCGGCGGACAAGTCGCTCCGCTCGCAAAGACGATGTGGAGAGAGTGTGCACAACACTTCGATCTGTGGCCTGGACGCAGCGCCCTTGCGGCGCGTCCGGACAGGCGGGGAGATGATGAAGCGCCGACTCACCTTGGCTGCGCCTCGTCGTCGCGCCGAAGTTGCAACGCAGGCACGCACCGGAAACTTGAAGTTGTGGGATTGTCCTCCCGCCGGGGGTATCGCAGTAAGCTCGATCGTGTCCTCACGGCCACGATTGTGCCGTCCGTGCAACACTCGTCACGGATTTAACCATCTTCTCTGTCCGTTCGCATCGACGCCGCTTTTTGGCCACACCCGAACATGAATAAAATCACTCGAATATTTTAGCGGCAGCGGTGATCCTGGAAGACGACGGAAATCCCCAAGGTCGATTCAAAAGGTCGATTCAAATCTTGGCTCTGATTTTTCGGGTCTGAAAGGGTTGGCCGGGGAAACTGGTTTGCGATGGACGCGAAGAGCAACATCAAGCAGAGGCTGCCGAGCCGTCACGTGACGGAAGGTCCTGCGCGCGCGCCCCATCGCTCCTACCTCTACGCCATGGGTCTGACCACCGACCAGATCCACCAGCCCTTCGTCGGCGTCGCCTCGTGCTGGAACGAGGCCGCGCCCTGCAACATCTCCCTGATGCGCCAGGCGCAGGCGGTGAAGAAGGGCGTCGCAGCCGCCGGCGGCACGCCGCGCGAGTTCTGCACCATCACCGTGACCGACGGCATCGCCATGGGGCATGACGGCATGCGCTCCTCGCTGCCGTCGCGCGAATGCATCGCCGATTCCGTCGAATTGACGATCCGCGGCCACGCCTATGACGCTCTCGTTGGCCTGGCCGGCTGCGACAAGTCGCTGCCGGGCATGATGATGGCGATGGTCCGTCTCAACGTGCCCTCGATCTTCATCTATGGCGGCTCGATCCTGCCCGGCAATTTCCGGGGCCAGCAGGTGACCGTGCAGGACATGTTCGAAGCCGTCGGCAAGCACTCGGTCGGCGCAATGTCGGACGAGGACCTCGACGAGATCGAGCGCGTGGCGTGCCCCTCGGCGGGTGCCTGCGGCGCGCAGTTCACCGCCAACACGATGGCGACCGTCTCCGAGGCGATCGGGCTGGCCTTGCCGTACTCGGCCGGTGCTCCGGCACCCTATGAAATTCGCGACGCCTTCTGCATGACCGCGGGCGAGCAGGTCATGGAGCTGATCGCCCAAAACATCCGGCCACGCGACATCGTCACCCTCAAGGCGCTGGAGAATGCCGCCGCCGTGGTCGCCGCGTCCGGTGGCTCGACTAATGCTGCACTGCACCTGCCGGCAATCGCGCACGAGTGCGGCATCAAGTTCGACCTGTTCGACGTCGCCGAAATCTTCAAAAAGACACCGTACGTCGCGGATTTGAAGCCAGGCGGCCGTTATGTCGCCAAAGACATGTTTGAAGTAGGTGGCATACCGCTTCTGATGAAGACGCTGCTCGACAACGGATTTCTCCACGGTGACTGCATGACCGTCACCGGTCGAACGATCGCCGAAAACCTCAAAAGCGTGAAGTGGAATCCGCACCAGGACGTGGTGCACCCGGCAGACAAGCCCATCACCGTCACCGGCGGTGTGGTCGGTCTGAAGGGCAATCTGGCGCCAGAAGGTGCGATCGTGAAAGTCGCGGGAATGTCCAACCTCAGGTTCACCGGTCCGGCCAGGTGCTTCGACCGTGAGGAGGATGCTTTCGAGGCCGTCCAGAAGCGCACCTACCGCGAAGGCGAAGTCATCGTGATCCGCTACGAGGGGCCGAAGGGCGGTCCCGGCATGCGGGAAATGCTCCAGACCACCGCGGCGCTGACCGGCCAGGGCATGGGCGGCAAGATCGCGCTCATCACCGACGGCCGCTTCTCCGGCGCCACCCGCGGCTTCTGCATCGGCCATGTCGGGCCGGAAGCCGCCATCGGCGGCCCGATCGGGTTGCTGGAGGACGGCGATATCATCGAAATCGACGCGGTCGCCGGTACCCTTAACGTAAAATTGAGCGACCAGGAGCTTGCCCAACGCAAGACCAAATGGACCGCTCGCGCGACTAACCACACGACGGGCGCGCTCTGGAAATATGCTCAGCAGGTTGGACCAGCGGTCGGTGGGGCAGTGACCCATCCGGGCGGCGCGCACGAGAAACAGTGCTATGCGGACATCTAGGCGTACCATCGTTGCGTTTGTGTTGGGGGCTGCCGCGCTGGCCGCGCCGGCTCTCGCCTTTGACGGCGCACCCGTCAGCCAGAAGGATGCGACCATCCCGGTGGTCACGACCTTGCCGGGCGCAGCAGGCAAGGTGCGCAATGTACCGCCAGTCGTGCCCCAGGAAACCTCGCTCAGCGCCCTGCAATATGCCGCGGAGGGTGGCCACCCCATCGCGCAGTGGAAGCTCGGCCGCATGTACGCCAATGGCGACGGCGTCGCCCAGGACGATGTGCGTGCGTTCGAGTATTTCACCCGCATCGCCAACGCGCACGCCGAAGACAGCCCGTCCGCGCCGCAGGCGCAGATCGTCGCCAACGCCTTTGTGGCGCTCGGCCGCTATTATCTCAGCGGCATCCCGAATTCGAAGGTCAAGCCGGACCAGGAGCGGGCGCGGGAGATGTTTTCCTATGCCGCGTCCTATTTCGGCAATGCGGATGCGCAATACGATCTCGCCCGCCTGTACCTGAAGACGCCGGACGCTTCGCGCGAGGATTTCCGCTACGGCGCGCGCTGGCTTGGGCTCGCCGCGCAGAAGGGCCAGCACGAGGCCCAGGCGCTGCTCGGCCAGATGCTGTTCAACGGCGACCGCCTGCCGCGGCAGGCCGCCCGCGGCCTGATGTGGTTGACGCTGGCGCGCGACAGCGCCGGCAGCGACGAGACCTGGATCAAGGAAAACTACAACCGCGCCTTCGCAAAGGCCTCCGACGACGATCGCGCCATGTGCCTGCAGATGCTGGAGCAATGGGTGCAGGGTCGACGGGAGTGATGGGTTGAGGCGGCCTCACGCCGCCTCAAGATCGAGATCCGCCCACACCGGCACGTGGTCCGACGGCTTCTCCCAGCTGCGCACATAGCTGTCGATGCCGACATTGGCGAGCCGGTCGCTGGCCTGTGGCGACAGCAGAAGGTGGTCGATCCGCAGGCCGTGGTTCTTCTGCCAGGCGCCGGCCTGGTAGTCCCAGAAAGTGTAGAGCCCGGGCTCGTCGGTGACGGCCCGAAGCGCATCGGTCAGGCCGAGGCCGAGCAGGGACTGAAAACTCTCCCGCGTCTCGGCCTTGAACAGGGCGTCCTCGGTCCAGGCGGCGGGATTATGGACGTCCCGGGCATGCGGGATAACGTTGAAGTCGCCTGCGAGGATCAGCGGCTCCTCGGTCTTGAGGCGCTCCTTCGAATACTCAAGAAGCCGCGACATCCATTTGAGCTTGTAGGGATATTTCTCGGTGCCGACCGGATTGCCATTGGGCAGATAGAGGCAGGCGATGCGCAGCACGCCGGACTTGAGCGTCACCACGCCTTCGAGGAAGCGAGCATGGGCGTCCTCGTCGTCGCCGGCCAGCCCCGACTTGGTCTCGTCGAACCGGAGCTTCGAGAGCAGAGCGACACCGTTGAACGTCTTCTGGCCGTGGGTGACCACGTTGTAGCCGAGCGCCTCGATCTCCAGCCGCGGGAAGGCCTCGTCGACGCATTTGATCTCCTGGAGGCAGACGATGTCCGGCTGGCACTCCTTCAGCCAGGTCAGGAGGAGATCGATGCGCTGCCGGACCGAGTTCACGTTCCAGGTGGCTATTCTGATGGGCATCTTGGCGGCTCCGGGCAGGGGCCATGGTTAGAACAAAATGCAAACGCGCCCGTCAAGGACGCTGCGAAATCTCCCACAAAATTAACCCGGCTTAAGTCGGGCCCGGGCCATTGATCGTGAAAAGGTTTTTCGAATGGGACGGCCGAACAAAGCCATGAAGCGAACCGAGCCCCGCGACGGGTTGATCGGCGCGTTCCTGTACTGGCTCGGCGGCTACGAGATCGAGGACGGCCTGACCGCCGGTCTCAGCGAGCGCGAGCTGAGCCGCATCCGTGCCAAGCAGATCGACGCGGTGATACGCCTGATCCCGGTGACGATGGCCGTCACCATGCTCAACGTCGCCGTTGTGCTGATTTTGTTCTGGGGTCGTGGCTGGAACGACTTTCTCGCGATCTGGGGCATGACCCTCGCGACCGCCGCCTCGCTCGCGGTGCGCGCGTGGCGGCGCTCCCACCAGAGCCCGGCGCAAGAAGTCTCGCCCCGTGCCGTGCGGCAGATGTTGCGGCAGGCGTTTTTCCTCGCCGCAATCTGGGGCACGCTGCCGGTCGCGCTGTTCAGCCGCATCGAGCCGACCAGCCAGCTCATTCTGGCCTGCCTTATGGTCGGCATGATGTCCGGCGGTGCCTTCACGCTCTCGACCTTCCCGCGTGCGGGCCTTGTCTATCTTGCGACGACGACGATCGCCTGCGCCGGTGCGTTGCTGTTATGCGGCACCGGGCCTTACCTCGTGACCGCCGTGTTCCTGCTGCTGTTCGCGTTCTTCATGGCGCGCAACATCGTCTCGCAAGGCAATCTGTTCCTTGGCAATCTCAAGGCCCAGCTTGAGCTCGAGCGCCAGACCGAGATCATCTCACTATTGCTGAAAGATTTTCAGGAGAACGCCAGCGACTGGCTGTGGCAGACCGACGCCGAAGGGCATTTGGTCGACGTGCCCGAGCGCTTCGCCGCGGTCGCACAGCTGCCACTGCCCTTGCTGAAGGGCTCGCATTTCGCCGACGTGCTCGACATGCTGTGCCCCGAAGACAAGAGCGCGGCCTACAATGTCGTCGGCCTGATGGAGCACGCCGAACCGCTGCACGAGATGAACCTCAAGGTCGTCGCCGGCGGCGAGGCGCGGCTGTGGTCGCTCACCGCGAAGCCGGCCTACGACCGCGACGGTCAATTCCTCGGCTATCGCGGCTTCGGCCGCGACGTGACCGAGCGCTGGCGCGCGGAAAAGGCCGAGGCCGAGAGCCGCGCCAAATCGGATTTCCTCGCGGTGATGAGCCACGAGATCCGCACGCCGATGAACGGCGTGCTCGGGCTTGCCAGCATGCTGCTGGAGACAAAACTCGATCCGGAGCAGCACGAGGCCGTCACCACGATCCGCGAGTCCGGCGACAATCTCCAGCGCATCCTCAACGACATCCTGGACCTCTCCAAGCTCGAGGCTGGACGCTTCGCGTTCGAGGTGATCGACTTCGCGCCGCAGGCGCTGGTAGAGACATTGGCGACCGTCGTGCGCGCGAGTGCCAAGAGCAAGGGGCTCGCGGTCAAGGTCAAGCTCGATCCGAACCTGCCGCCGACGCTGCGCGGCGATGTCGCGCGTATCCGCCAGGTCCTGCTCAACCTCGCATCCAACGCGGTGAAGTTCACCGACCAAGGCGAAGTCACGATCGCAGCCGTCTGTCAGGCCCGCCGCGATCTGCTCGCCACCGTCGAATGGAGCGTGACCGACAGCGGTATCGGCATCGCCCCCGAGAAGCTTGGCCAGCTCTTCTCCGACTTCGCGCAGGCCGACGCCTCGATCAGCCGCCGCTTCGGCGGGACCGGGCTTGGGCTTGCGATCCGGCGCATCATCGAACAGATGGGCGGCACCATCCGCGTCACCTCGACGCCGGGCGAGGGCTCGACATTCAGCTTCACGCTGGTGCTGCCCTGGAGCCAGGAGAAGGCATCCGACTACATTGCCGACCGCGACGAAGCCGACTACCTCAAGGCGCGTATCGCGAGTCTCGACCGACCGCTGAGGGTGCTGATCGCCGAGGACGACGCCGTCAACCGCATGGTCGTGAGCAAGATGTTAGGGGCCTTCGACGTCGAGCTGCGCGTCGTCACCGACGGCGTCGAGGCCGTCGCGGCGGCCTCGGAGGAAGACTACGATCTCGTGCTGATGGACGTGCGGATGCCCGACATAGACGGCCTTGCCGCAACCCGGGCGATCCGTGCGCAAGGTGGCCGATTCGAATCCTTGCCGATCATCGCGCTCACCGCCAATGCCTTCCCCGAGGACGTCAAGATCTGCCGCGAGGCCGGCATGTCGGACTTCCTGGCCAAGCCGCTACGCAAACCCGCGCTGCTGGCGGCGCTGCTGCGCGCGCTCGATGGACATGTGATGGCGGGAGACGCACCACTTCAGCCGGAGCTCATGTCGGTCGACGTGGAGTGGACGGACGAGGAAAGGCAGATGACCGGCGCCTAGCCGGCGACGTCAGATCGAGAAGCTGGTCCCGCAGCCGCAGGACGCCGTGGCGTTCGGATTGTTGACGCGGAACGAGGCGCCGATCAGATCGTCGACGAAATCGACCTGCGACCCCGCCAGGAACGGCTGCGAGGCGGAATCGACCAGCACCACCGCATTGTCCTGCTCGATCACGAGATCGTCGTCAGTGCGGGCACGGTCAATGTCGAACTTGTACTGGAAGCCGGAACAGCCTCCGCCCTCGACCGAGATCCGCAGCATCGCGCCAGACCCTTCGCCCTTGAGGATCTCCCCAATCCGGCGTGCGGCCTTGTCACTGATGGTCACGTCAGTCGTCATCGTTCGTCTCCGATAGGCCCGCGGTCACACCAAGGTCACCTGAAGGTCACGTGCCCTATTCAGTTGGTATCCCGCGTCCGGCATAGTTAAGTGCCACCATACGCAGAATCAAATGGATAGAGACTAAATTCGCCGTGTCCGTCGGAATGGCTGCCCCCCACGCGCCCTATGCCTGCGATCCCGAGCGCAGTCGCGGCCGATTGGTCGCGGAACCGCCAAGCCGGACCCGCAGCCCGTTTCGACGGGATTGCGACCGGGTGATCCATTCCACCGCGTTCCGCCGGCTGAAATACAAGACCCAGGTGTTCGTGTTCCACGAGGGCGACCACTACCGCACCCGGCTGACCCATTCGCTGGAGGTGGCGCAGATCGCCCGCGCGCTGGCCCGGCAGCTCGGGCTGGACGAGGACCTCACGGAAACCCTGGCGCTCGCCCACGATCTCGGCCATCCGCCGTTCGGGCACGCCGGCGAGCGGGCGCTGGACGCCTGCCTGAAGGATTTTGGCGGCTTCGATCACAACGCCCAGACGCTCCGCGTCGTTGCGGCCCTGGAACAGCGCTATCCCGAATTCGACGGGCTCAACCTGACCTGGGAAGCGCTGGAGGGCATCGTCAAGCACAACGGCCCGCTGACCGATCGCAGCGGTGCGCCGGCCGGGCGTTATCGCGAGCGCGGCGTTCCCGTCGGCATCGCCGACTACATCAAGATCTATGATCTCGAATTGTGGAGTTTCGCCTCGCTGGAGGCACAGGTCGCCGCGATCGCGGACGACATCGCCTATGATGCCCACGATATCGACGACGGTCTGCGCGCCGGCCTGTTTCACCTCGACGACCTCAAGGTGATGCCGCTGACCGCGGAGATCATCGCCGAGACTTCTGCGCATTACCCCGATCTCGAAGACGTCAGGCGCGGCGCCGAGCTGGTGCGCGAGCTGATCTCACACTTGATCGGTGCCGTGTTCGCCGAGGCCCAGATAAACCTTGCCGCCGTGAAACCGCAATCCGCACAGGACGTGCGCCAGCAGAGCCGGGCATTGATCGCATTCCCCGCCGCGGTCGCCGAGGAGGAGGCCGCCATCAAGCGCTTTCTCTATCAGCACATGTACCGCCACAAGCGGGTCATGCGGGTGATGGGCGAGGCGGAACAGATCCTGTTCGACCTGTTCGCAAAATACCTCACCTCGCCCGGCGAGCTGCCGCCGGAATGGCTGGTCGGGGCGGAGGCGGACAATGAGGGCGACCGGGCCCGCCGGATCGGGAATTTCATTGCCGGAATGACCGACCGTTTCGCCCTGACCGAGCACCAGCGGCTCTTTGACTCGACCCCGGATTTGCGTTAGGCGGCGCCCATGCCCGACACATCCTCAGCACTGCACCTGTTCGCCGACGTGCTCGCACGCGTGCACGCGGTCTGCCGCGCGCTCGCGGCGGAAGCCAACTGGCCCGAGGGCATCGATTTCTCGCGCGTGGTGGTCGAGCCGCCGCGCGATGCTTCCCATGGCGACATGGCGACCAACGCAGCCATGGTGCTTGCGAAAGAGGCAAAGGCAAAGCCGCGCGACCTCGCCGAGCAGATCGCCGAACGGCTGCGCGCGGACCCGTTGATCGCCAAGGTCGACGTCGCAGGTCCAGGCTTCATCAACCTGACGCTGGAGCCGGCCGCATGGGCCGAGGCGCTACGGACCGTGCTGCGCGAGGGCGCCGATTACGGCCGCGTCCGCGGCGGCTCCAAGGTCAACGTCGAATATGTCTCCGCCAACCCCACCGGACCGATGCATGTCGGCCATTGCCGCGGCGCCGTGTTCGGCGATGCGCTGGCGAGCCTGCTTGAATTCGCAGGCCGTGACGTCACGCGCGAATATTACATCAACGACGCCGGCGCGCAGGTCGACGTGCTCGCCCGCTCCGCGTTCCTCCGGTATCGCGAGGCGCTCGGCGAAGACATCGGCGCGATGCCGGAAGGCCTTTATCCCGGCGACTATCTGAAGCCGGTCGGGCAGGCGCTGGCGCAGGAGCACGGCGACAAGCTCCTCGCCGTGAGCGAGGGCGCGTGGCTACCGACGGTGCGCGCCAAGGCGATCGCGATGATGATGGACGAGATCAAGGATGATCTCGCCGCGCTCAACATCCGCCACGACGTGTTCTTCTCCGAGCGCTCGCTGCAGGACGCCGGCAACAACAAGGTCGCCGAGACCATCGATTTCCTGCGCGCCAAGGGCGACGTCTACCAGGGCCGTCTGCCGCCCCCAAAGGGGGCTCCGGCCGAGGATTGGGAAGATCGCGAGCAGTTGCTGTTCAAGGCGACCGCCTATGGCGACGACGTTGATCGCCCGCTGGTCAAGTCGGATAGTTCCTACACCTACTTCGCCGCCGACATCGCCTACCACAAGAACAAGTTCGACCGTGGTTTCGCGGAGATGATCGACGTCTGGGGCGCCGACCATGGCGGCTACATCAAGCGCATGCAGGCGGCGGTGAAGGCGACCACCTCCGGCAAGGGGGCGCTCGACGTCAAGATCGTCCAGCTGGTGAAGTTGCTGCGCAACGGCGAGCCGGTGAAAATGTCCAAGCGGAGCGGGGACTTCGTCACCTTGCGTGAGGTGGTGGATGAAGTCGGCCAGGACGCCGTCCGCTTCATGATGCTCTACCGCAAGAACGACGCGGTGCTCGACTTCGACCTCGCCAAGGTCATGGAACAGTCACGCGACAACCCGGTGTTCTACGTGCAGTACGGCCACGCCCGCGGCCACTCGATCTTCCGCAACGCCCGGGCCGAGGTGTTCCCGGAACTCCCGGAGGAAACGGAAAAGCGCATCGCCTGGCTGGGTGAGTCGGCGGTGGAACGGCTGTCGGACCCGGCTGAACTCGACCTTCTTAAGCGGCTCGCAATATTTCCGCGCATGCTGGAAGCGGCCGCAACCGCCCACGAGCCCCACCGAATTGCCTTCTATCTCTATGATTTAGCCAGCGAATTTCATGCACTTTGGACGAAGGGGCGCGATTTGCCCTATTTACGCTTCATTATCAATAATGATGCAGATCTAACGAAGGCGCGGCTGGCCATGGTCCAGGGCGTCGTCTCTGTCCTGGCATCGGGCCTCGCCATCCTCGGCGTCCATGCTCCGGACGAGATGCGGTAGTTTGGGGCGAACTACTTAAGGGATTTCGGGGGTAACCGGCAGAAGCCGGATCGCTTAGACTTGGTTGAAAGCCTTGTGGGTCGAAAGCCGCGCCTTGGTCGAGGGGCGCGCGGCTTTCCCGAAGGGACGCATCATCACGATGGCCGAACGATATCAGGACAGACCGTTTCCTTCCGATGACTATCGCGGTGGCGATCAGCATGGGAGGGCGGAGAGCGGTGATCCCTTGGCCGAACTTGCCCGCCTGATCGGGCAGACCGATCCGTTCGCAGCGCAAGGGCGGCCGGGCGTGCACCCGCCTGCAGCACCTGCGCCTGCCCAGAGCTATCAGGACGACGACTATCGCCAGGACGATGGCCAGCAGGACTATGCCGAGCAGGCCCCGCCGCCCGGGCCACCCTCATGGATGCGGCGCGCCAATGTGCAGCCGCAGACGGTGCCAGCTGAGCCTGCCTATCCCGCTTCCGTAAACCCGGTTCATCCACTGCATCGTTATTCAGCCCAGCCGACTGCGCCCGAGCCTGAACCTGATTATCGTCAGCCGCAGGCCTATCCGGATCAGGCCTATCAAGCTCGCACCCATCAGGGGCAGGCCTATCAGGATCAGGCATATCAGCAGCCCGATCAGGCTTACCAGGAGCAAGCCCACCAGCAGCCCGATCCGGCGCGCTACGACGAGGCGCTCTACGGACGGCTGGAGGCGGGCGAGCAGGACTATCAGCGCGATCCCGCCTATCCCGACGATCCTTACGCGTTCCAGAGCGACTATCCCGAGGCCGATCTCGACGAGCCGAAGAAGCAGCGCGGCGGCATGATGACCGTCGCGGCGATCCTGGCCCTTGCCGTGGTCGGGACCGGCGCTGCGTTCGCTTACAAGACCTATGTGGGCTCGCCCCGCAGCGGCGAGCCGCCGATCATCAAGGCCGACAACACGCCGACCAAAATCGTGCCGGCGCCGTCGGACTCCTCGGCCAAGGTACCGGACCGCATGGTCACCGGAGATGGCGCCGAGAAGATCGTGCCGCGCGAGGAGGCGCCTGTCGACGTCAACGCCAAGGCGGGAGGTCCCCGCGTGGTGTTCCCGGCGCTGAACCAGAACGCGAACCCGCCGCCAGTCGCGAGCGTGTCGCCGTCCAGCATTCCGCTGTCGAGTGCGGGCCCGAATCCGAGCAACGGCACGCTGCCGAACAATTCGCCGCGCGCGATCAGGACCGTGGCCGTGAAGGGCGATCAGACCGACGCCACCGCGTCGCAAGCGGCCACGGCCGCGAAGCCGACAGCTCTCCCGAAGCCCGTTGCGGCACCAGCTGCACCACGCACGCCGCCGACCTCGGCCAATGCCAGTGCCAATCAGCCGCTCTCGCTTGCGCCGCAATCGGCGCCGGCCGCGGAGCCACCGCAGCGGATGGCTGCGACCAATCCGACGCAAATTGCGCCCGCGAGCAGCGGTGGCGGCGGCTACGTCGTGCAGGTCTCCTCGCAGCAGACCGAGGATAGCGCCCACGCCTCGTACCGGGTGCTTCAGAGCAAGTACGGCAGCGTGCTTGGCTCCCGCGCACCCGTGGTCAAGCGGGTCGACCTGACCGACAAGGGCAAGGGAATCGTCTACCGCGCCTTCGCTGGGCCGTACGGATCGCTCGAAGAGGCGAACCAGGCCTGCAACAGTTTGAAATCCGCTGGCCTGTCTGCCTGCTTCGTCCAGAGGAATTAACGGCCGTTTCCTTGACCCTCTCGCGGGTCAGGGTTAATCGGCCGTATGAGCACGCGGGCCTTCATTACCGGCGTTTCCGGAACGGAACTAACCGCCGCCGAGCGGGAGTTTATCCGCAGCGAACGCCCGTGGGGCTTCATCCTCTTCAAGCGCAATGTCGAGACGCCGGCTCAAGTTGCTGCACTCGTTGCGGAATTGCGGGCGGTTGCGGGTTTCGCTGATGCCCCTGTCCTGATCGATCAGGAGGGTGGGCGGGTGCAGCGCCTGACGCCGCCGCATTGGCCGGTCTATCCGCCGGGCGCTATTTTCGCAGGCCTCTACGATACTGATTCGGCGCTCGGGCTGACCGCGGCGCGCCTCAGCGCCCGGCTGATCGCGTGCGATCTCGCAGATCTCGGCATTACCGTGGATTGCTTGCCGCTGGCCGACGTGCCGGTGGCTGGCGCCAACGCCGTCATCGGGAACAGGGCTTACGGCACCGAACCGGGAAAGGTCGCCGCGATCGCCCGCGCGGTCACCGAGGGCCTGGAACAGGGTGGCGTGTTGCCGGTGCTCAAGCACATCCCCGGCCATGGCCGAGCTACGGCCGATACCCATTTCAATCTGCCGACGGTCGACACGTCGCGCGACGAACTGGATCGCACCGACTTCGCGGCATTCAAGCCTTTGGCGGATTTGCCGATGGCCATGACTGCACATGTTGTGTTTAGCGCGGTCGACCCCGCCCATCCGGCGACGACATCTGCGACAATGATCGCTGAGGTGATTCGCGGCGCAATCGGGTTCCAGGGTTTGTTAATGAGTGATGACGTGTCGATGAACGCGCTGTCGGGCAACATCGCCGAACGGACCCGCGCCATTTTTGCGGCCGGCTGCGACATGGCCCTGCATTGCAACGGCAACATCGAGGAAATGCGTGAGGTCGCCGGCCAGACACCCGAACTGGCGGGCAGGGCGCTGGAGCGGGCGAACGCCGCGCTCGCTGCGCGTAAAGGACCGCAACCGTTCGATCGCGCGGCCGCGCGCGCCGAACTGGAGGCATTGATCGCACGGGCAAACACGGCATCGGCATGACCGCAGAAATCCTATCGTTTGAAACCGGGCGGCCCGCAGAGCTCGCCGAGGGTGAGCCGGCGTTGGTGGTGGACGTCGAGGGTTATGAAGGTCCGCTCGACCTGCTGCTCGCACTGGCGCGGCAGCAGAAGGTAGATCTCGCCAAGATCTCGATCCTGGCGCTCGCCGACCAATATCTCCACTTCATCGAAGCCGCGCGAAAGATCCGCCTCGAGCTCGCCGCCGACTATCTCGTGATGGCGGCATGGCTCGCCTTCTTGAAATCGCGTCTGCTGCTGCCGGAGCCGCCGAGTGCGGAAGGCCCGAGCGCGGAGCAGATGGCGACGGCGCTCGCCAACCGCCTGCGCCGGCTGGAGGCGATTCGTGAAGCCGCCAACCGGCTGATGAACCGGCAGCAATTGCTGCGCGACATCTTCCCGCGCGGCGAGCCCGAGCAGATCGCCGAGATCAGGCATCCGAAATACACGGCAACGCTCTATGACCTGCTCACCGCCTATGCCGCGCAGCGCCAGTCGCGCGTGCTGGCGAGCGTGCATCTGGCCAAGCGCACGGTGTGGTCGCTCGCCGAGGCGCGCGCCACGCTGGAGCGGCTGGTCGGCAGCATCAGCGAGCAAGACGATTGGGGCGTTCTCGACGATTTTCTGCTTCAGCATGTCGCCGATCCGACGCAGCGCGCGACGGTGCTCGCCTCGAGTTTCGCGGCTGCGCTCGAGCTGGTGCGCGAAGGTCAGCTCGAGCTGAATCAGAAAGAGGCGTTTGCGCCCATCTATTTCCGGAAGGGGCGCCCCAAGCCGGTCATGGACGCAGCTCCTGCGCCCGATGCGCCGGTCGCTTAAGTGCAACAAGGAGAATCTGCCATGGCAAGCCTGGCTGAAGTGCGGGTAGAAGAGGCCGAGCCGATGGAGAACGAGTCCCAGGCACGTCCCGAAGAATTGCGGCTGCTGGAAGCGCTGCTGTTCGCTTCGAATGAACCGCTGGATACCGCGACGCTGGCCAAGCGCATGCCCGAGGGCGTCGACGTGAAGGCCGCGCTCGAGCAGTTGCAGGCCGACTACTCCCTGCGCGGCGTGAATCTCGTGCGGGTCGCTAACAAATGGACCTTCCGCACCGCGGGCGATCTCGCCTGGCTGATGACCCGCGAGAGCACCGAAACCCGCCGCCTGTCGCGCGCCGCGATCGAGGTGCTGGCGATCATCGCCTATCACCAGCCGGTGACGCGCGCCGAGATCGAGGAGATCCGCGGCGTCGTCACCTCGAAGGGCACGCTGGACGTGCTGCTGGAAACCGGCTGGATCAAGCCGCGCGGTCGTCGCAAGACGCCGGGCCGTCCCTTGACCTTCGGAACCACCGAGGACTTCCTGTCGCAGTTTACTCTGGAACAGCTCGGCGATTTGCCGGGCCTGGAGGAGCTGAAGGGCACGGGCCTGCTGGATTCGCGCCTGCCGACCGGATTCAGCGTGCCGACGCCGTCGGATGACCCGACTTTGCGGGAAGACGAGGATCCGCTGGAGCCGGGCGAGGACCTTGATCTGGCGCTGGCGCCCGCGGTCGAGCCCGAGACGCCGCCGGAAGGCGGCCATGAGGGGGGCGAGGGTGGCAGCGAGGACTGACGTCCCGGCCTTTTACCGGCCGCCTGCGACCAGTTAACACTAGCAAAATTACGTAGCGCCAACAGCGAATTGGCGCTGCCTTGGTCCTTGTTTTTGACACCTGCCAAGCCTAGGTTTCGGTGAAGATCGGCCGGTCCCCGGCCATGCGCGTTTGGAGGGTTGCAGGATGGGTTCACTCAGCATTTGGCACTGGGTCCTGGTGATCGCAGTGGTCCTGCTGCTGTTCGGTCGCGGCAAGATCTCGGATCTGATGGGCGACGTGGCGCAGGGCATCAAGGCGTTCAAGAAGGGCATGCAGGACGACGACAAGGTCGCCGACAAGCCCGAGCCGGCCAAGTCCATCGAGCACAACAATGCCGCGCCGACCGCGGCACGGTCGGACGTCGGCAGCAAGGCCGTCTGAGCCAGAGAGCACGCGAGACGCGGGTAGCGGACCCGATCCTGCGCGCGAGGGATTGGGCCGGCTGCGGCTGGCGTGAACGGAAGACCTCATGTTCGACATCGGGTGGAGTGAACTGGTCCTGATCGGGGTCGTGGCCCTGATCGCCATCGGCCCGAAAGAGCTGCCGGGCGTGCTGCGCATGGTCGGGCAGTGGATGGGCAAGGCGCGCAAGATGGCCGCCGAATTCCAGGGCCAATTCCAGGAAGCGATGCGCGAGGCCGAAATGGCCGACCTCAAGAAGAGCTTCGACGAGGTCAAGGAAGCGGCTTCCGGCTTCGCCGGCAACAATTTGATGACCTCGCTCCAGAAAGACGTCAGCGACGCGCTCCGCGTCGATGCGCTGGACAAGCCCGCCGAGACCTCGATCTCCACCGCTGTCGAACCGTCGGCGACTTCAAGCGAAGCGCTGACGACGCCCACCACGCCGGAAGCGCCGACGCCGGAGACCTTCGTGGAAGCCGAGGCACATGCGGCCGTGAACGAGCCGCTCGCCATCACCCGTGAGGTCGAGCAGGCGCAGGTCGCTCAAGGTTCGGGCACGCAAGATTCCGTCACCCAGGACACTGCGCCGGCCGAGGCGATTAAGGACGCCAAAGCGTCATGAGCGCCGCCGATATCGAGGCCAGCAAAGCTCCCCTGATGGACCATTTGATCGAGCTGCGTTCGCGGCTGATCAAAGCGCTGCTCGGCTTCGGCATTGCCTTCATCTTCTGCTTCTTCTTCGCCAAGCAGATCTACAACGTGCTGGTCTGGCCGTTCGTGTGGATCGCGGGTCCCGAGAACTCGAAATTCATCTACACCGCGCTGCTGGAATATTTCATCACCCAGCTCAAGCTCGCGCTGTTCGGCGCCGGCTTCATCTCGTTCCCGATCGTCGCGACACAAATCTATAAGTTCGTCGCTCCCGGACTCTACAAGCACGAGAAGCAGGCCTTCCTGCCGTATCTGGTCGCGACCCCGTTCTTCTTCGTGCTGGGCGCAGCACTGGTCTATTTCGTCGTGCTGCCCATGCTGGTCCGCTTCTCGCTCGGCATGCAGCAGGCCGGCAGTGACGAGACCGCGCAGATCCAGCTGCTGCCCAAGGTCGGCGAATATCTGTCGCTGATGATGTCGCTGATCTTCGCCTTCGGCATCGCCTTCCAGCTTCCGGTGATCCTGACGCTGCTGGGGCGCATCGGCATCGTCACTTCTAAAATGCTGCGCGAGAAGCGCCGCTATTTCATCGTCGTTGCCTTCGTCATCGCGGCCGTTCTGACCCCGCCCGATGTGCTCAGCCAGTGCTCGCTCGCGATTCCCTTGCTCGCGCTCTACGAGGGCTCGATCATCGCGGTGGGAATTGTGGAGAAGAAGGCTGCAGCTTCGCAAGCCTCTAGCGGCACCGACGTATCGACGCCGGCCAATCCGGCAGAGTAGGGCGCCCCATACTCCGGTGTCATTCCCCGCGAAAGCGGGGAATCCAGTACGCCGCGGCCTATGGGGAATCAGTGATGTTTCTGGAATACTGGATCGGCCGCCTTCGCGGACGATGACAGCCGGGGGTGGGGGAGCAGCCAATTTGATAAAATAAAAAAAAGGGTTTTGAGGGGTGGGAAAAGCCCCCGGGCCAGGGGCATGCACGACATCAAATCGATCCGCGACAACCCGCAAGCCTTCGACGCCGGCCTCGCACGACGCGGCCTGAAGCCGATGTCGGCGTCGCTGCTTGCGATCGACGAGACCCGGCGTGCGGCGATCCTGGCTTCCGAGCAGGCGCAGGCGCGGCGCAATGCGGCCTCAAAGGAAATCGGCGATGCCAAGAAGACGAAGGACGAGGCGCGCGCGGCGAAGCTGATGGCGGAGGTCGCCGAGCTCAAGACCACCATGCCGGAGCTCGAGGCGACCGCGAAGGCTGCCGACGAGGAGCTCGCCAAGGAGCTGGCGGCGATCCCCAATCTGCCGCTCGGCGAGGTGCCCGATGGTGTCGACGAGCACGGCAATGTGCAGCGCCATGTCTTCGGCAACAGGCGCAACTACGCGTTCGTGCCAAAACCCCATGACGATCTCGGCGCCGCGCTCGGTGACATGGATTTCGAGACCGCAGCGAAGCTCTCCGGCGCGCGCTTCGTCGTGTTGAAGAAGGGACTGGCGCGGCTCGAACGCGCGCTCGGCCAGTTCATGCTGAATCTACACGTTGACGAGCACGGCTATACCGAGATCAATCCGCCGCTGCTCGTGCGCAACGAGATCATGTTCGGCACCGGACAATTGCCGAAGTTCGAGGACGACCAGTTCTGGGCGATCAAGGGCGAATTGCTCGCCGCGCCCGACCATGAGCGGCTCCGGACCGAGCGTCTCGGGATCATTCCGACCGCGGAGGTGGCGCTCACCAATCTCGTCCGAGAATCCATCCTCGACGAAAAGCAGCTGCCGATGCGGCTGACTGCGCTGACGCCGTGTTTTCGCGCGGAGGCGGGCGCCGCAGGGCGCGACACCCGCGGCATGATCCGGCAGCACCAGTTCACCAAGGTCGAACTGGTCTCGATCACGACGCCGGAGACGAGCAAGGACGAGCACGAGCGCATGCTCGCCTGTGCCGAGGAAGTGCTGCGACGGCTCGAGCTGCATTACCGCGTGATGACGCTGTGCACCGGGGATATGGGTTTCTCGTCGCAAAAAACCTATGACATCGAGGTCTGGATGCCGGGTCAGGGCGACGGCGGGGCATTCCGCGAGATCTCAAGCTGCTCGGTTTGCGGCGATTTCCAGGCCCGCCGGATGGACGCGCGCTCGCGCGGCCCCGATGGCAAGCCGCGGTTCGTGCACACGCTCAACGGCTCCGGCACAGCGCTAGGCCGCGCGTTGATCGCCGTGATGGAGACCTATCAGCAAGAGGACGGCTCGATTGCGGTCCCCAGCGTGCTCCAGCCCTATATGGGCGGGCTGAAGGTGGTCGCACGCGACTAGGCGTGCCGCCAATCTGAAACGGAGAAACGTTTGGTTGCGAAGATCGGGCGGCCGGTTATCCTGCCGGCCACCCGACAACGCGAACCGATCGTTCATGGCCTTGCACCGCGATATCTTCTGGGTCGGCAGACAATGGGCGGTGACGGGTGCCGGTATCCAGGCCGTCGATCAGCGGCTGCGTGGCGTGCTCGACATCGCGATCACGCGGCTCTGGGACGACGATCTGGTCCAGAGCCGGCGGGCCAAGCCCGGTGTGAATGCAGCCGATTTCGACCAGGCGCTAACGCTGGCACGTGACCGCTTTCCACAGGCGCCGGTGCCGGACCCATTCGTCGCGCAGCTGGAGGCGCTCGGCGTGATTGAGGCGCCGATGGTGAGCCCGGTCGTGCCGGCGATGAGATTGCACGCGGAGGGCCGGCTTGCGCGCTTTCTGCCGCAATGGCGAGTTCGCCGATAACCGCCAAGCCGGCGACCAGGTGCCGCCCGGTCGGCCGGTTTGCCTGATCGGCCCCGGCCGGATAAGACGGCTCAGACCCGCTTCAGGAATCGACCTTTCCCATGCGCATTCTCTGCACCAATGACGACGGCATCCACGCCCCCGGCCTCAAGGTCCTGGAGGAGATCGCGCGCGCATTGTCCGATGACGTCTGGGTGGTCGCGCCTGAGCTCGACCAGTCCGGCGTGTCGCATTCGCTGTCGCTCAACGATCCGCTGCGCCTGCGCGAGGTCGGTCCGCGGCATTTCGCGGTGCGCGGCACGCCGACCGACTGCGTCATCATGGGCGCGCGCCACATCCTCGGCGCCAAGCTGCCCGATGTCGTGCTGTCCGGCGTCAACAAGGGCCGCAACGTCGCCGAGGACGTGGTCTATTCCGGCACCATCGCCGGTGCGCTGGAGGGCACCATCCTGGGGCTGCCGTCCTTCGCCCTGTCGCAGGAGTTCAGCGTGGAGACCCGCGACCGGCCGCTGTGGGACACGGCCCGCAAATTCGGGCCCGACATCCTGCGCAAGGTGATCGCCGCCGGCATCCCGAAGGACACCGTCATCAACGTCAACTTCCCGGCCTGCGCGCCGGAGGATGTGCTGGGCATCCGCGTGACGCGGCAAGGCAAGCGCAATCTCGGCTTCCTTAGGATCGACGAGCGCAGGGACGGCCGTGGCAATCCGTATTTCTGGATCGGCTTCGAGCGCACCGCGATGATGGATACGCCGGCCGACGGCACCGATCTCGCGGCGCTCCGCGAACGCTACGTCTCCGTCACGCCGCTCAGGCTCGACCGGACCAACGAGGCGTTTTCCGAGGCGCTGAGTGCGACGCTGAAGTAAGTCCGACGCTGAAGTAATCCGACCTGGAATGGGGCCTAGCCGCCGCGAAGCGCGGCTTCGATGGTCTTGCCGAGGGCGTCGAGCTGAAATGGCTTCTGAAGCGCCGGCCGATCGCGGTACTGCTCGGGCAGGCCCGAGGAACCGTATCCGGTGGCGAAGATGAACGGGCAGCCCTTCGCCTTGATGACATCGGCGACCGGCGAGATGACCTTGCCGTTGACGTTGACGTCGAGAATGGCGATGTCGAACTCGGTTGCCTGGGCGAGCCGCATGGCTTCGGTGATGTCGCCCGCCTCGGCTGCGATCTTGTAGCCAAGCTCTTCGAGCATGTCCGCGACCATCATCCTGATCATCACCTCGTCTTCGACGAGGAATACAGAGCGGCCAGTAAGCCCCGTCGCGGTCATGGTCGAGTCCTTGCCCATTGCCAAAAACGTTCGCAGATAACATGAATCGACGCAATGCGCGTTTCGACGAACGGATGCCTGAAAATGGCCATCGCGGCTCGCCCGTTGCAAGCCAATTTATGGTCAACTACGCCATCCGAAGCCTATCATGGGTTCCCTGAGCCGGAACAGGAATCTCGCGCCCGGGTTGGGCGTCCCGGACCGCAAACACAGCACAAGCAGGCAATGACCCCCCATCAGCACCCGCCGGAAAAGATGATGTTTCAGCTCACGCTGAGGCGTCGGGGCATCAGCGACCAGGCGGTCCTGAGGGCCATGGAGGAGGTGCCGCGCGATCAATTCGTCGACGACGCCGATCGGGACGGCGCATATCGCGACAGCGCGCTCCCGATCGCCTGCGGGCAGACCATCAGCCAGCCCTTTGTCGTCGCCTACATGACCGAGCAGCTCCAGCTTCAGAAGAAGCACCGCGTCCTCGAGATCGGCGCCGGCTCGGGCTACCAGGCGGCGGTGCTGTCGCGGCTCGCCGGCCAGGTGTTGACGGTCGAGCGCTACCGCAAGCTTGCGGATGCCGCACGTATCAGGCTTGAAAAACTCAACTATCACAACGTCGAGGTGATGCTGGGCGACGGACTCAATCTGCCCCCCAATATTGGCCCGTTCGATCGCATCATCGTCACGGCCGCGATGGAGCAGCTCCCGGAGAACCTGGTCGAGCGGCTGGAGGTGGGTGGCATCCTGATCGCGCCCGTCGGCCCGCATCAGGGGGTGCAGACGCTGATCCGGCTGAGCCGGACCGAAGCCGGGATCGAGCGCAAGGAACTCGTCGAGGTCCGCTTCGTGCCGGCGCTGCCCGGCGTGGCGCGGGAGCTGTAGAATTCCAGATTGGCTGCGCTGCCAACATCTTATTGGGAGGGTTAAGCCGTTATTTACTCGGCGCGTGTTTACTTAAAACACCAGTTCTGTTGCGTACGAGTGAGTAACCATGTCCGTTGCCGCCGAGTTGCTTTACTCGCGCCGTGTGCCGCAGGTCGCGGTGCTGGCGCTGATCTCCTTCAGCTTCGCAGGGTGCAGCGCCGACATGTCGTCGCGCATGTCCCAGTCGAACTTCTCCAATCCCTTCGCGCAGGAATCGACCGGTTCGGTGCAGCAGGCCCCGCCGCCGCAGCGTGAGTTGCCGCAATATTCGCGGCCGCAGACGCAGTCCGGTTATTATCAGTCGCAGCCTTTGCCGCCGGCGGTATCCACGCCGCAATCCTACCCCGTTGCAGCAGGCGGTGTGTCCGGAGGCGGACGCGGCGTGGGCTCCTACGCACCCCCGGCGCAGCCGCATCTCGAGACCACGGCCACCGTGCCGCCACGCTCGGTTGCAGCCGCCCAGCCGGTCGGCGGAACCAAGATCATCGTCGGCACCAGCGATACGCTCGACCTGCTTGCCAAACGCTATCGCGTCACGCCGCAGGCGATCCTCGCCGCCAACGGCTATAAGGGGCCGCGCGCGCTCTCGCCCGGCCAGCAACTGATCATTCCGCACCAAGCTACGGCGGCTGCGCCCGCGCCGCTCATGGCTTCCGTTGCCGCTGCCCCAGCGCCCGCTGCGAAGCCGGTTGCGGCCGTTGCCGCGCCGTCAAGCACGCACTTCGTGAACCACGGCGACACGCTCGCCAGCATTGCCCGCAAGAACCATATCTCGGCGGCCGAATTGGCCCGCGCCAACGGCCTCGATCCCTCTGCAAAACTCAAGCTCGGCGCCAGGCTGGCCGTGCCCGGGGCCAAGACCGCCGCTGTCGCAGCACCGCTTGCCGCGGCTCCGGTCGGAGCCGCTCCCGTCGCGGGGACGCTGCAGCCGGTTGCTGCCGCGCCTGCGCCCGCCACCAAGATGGCCGCCGTCGCCGCGCCGGTGCAGAGCGCGCGCCTGGCCCAGGCCACCGCCAACGTCGAAGACAAGGCCGCGGACACTCCCGCGAAAGCTGCGGAGACCACCAGCGCGCTGCCGACTTTCCGCTGGCCGGTGCGCGGCAAGGTGGTCACGAGCTACGGCGCCAAGACCAATGGCAAATCCAACGACGGCATCAATCTCGCGGTGCCCGAGGGCACGCCGGTCAAGGCGGCCGAAGACGGTGTCGTTGCCTATTCCGGCAACGAGCTGAAAGGTTACGGCAATCTGGTCCTGGTTCGGCACTCCAACGGCTACGTCACCGCATATGCCCATGCGAGTGAGCTGATGGTGAAGCGCGGCGATACCATCAAGCGCGGCCAGGTCATTGCCAAGTCGGGTCAATCCGGGGAGGTGGCGTCGCCGCAGCTCCACTTCGAGATCCGCAAGGGATCGAGCCCGGTTGATCCGCTTCAATTCCTGAACGGGGCGTGATGAGGCCTACATTGTCTCCCAACTGAAGCTGTCGTCGCCCCGCGTGACCCGGCGCTCCACTAAGCCCCGGCGTATCGGCGTGAGCCGCCCCCGCGCGGGGTTATGGATACCCCCGCCCCGGGGGGAATTGGGCCGGGGCTTCCCCCTGCACGACGGCGGCACTTAATGCCACCGCGTTCCAGACAACGGCCGCCTACGCCGCATCCACCTTCAGCACCCCGCGCCG
>NZ_JBVVPP010000028.1:0-28263 GCF_055811315.1 Bradyrhizobium sp. MI1.4
GTGCTGGCGTCGAATGGCTCGGTGGTGCCAAAGTTCAAGGCCCAGATCGATGCCGGCGGTCCCGTGACGGTCACGCACCCCGACATGGTCCGCTACTTCATGACCATCCGCGAGGCCTGCGATCTCGTCATCACGGCGGCAACGCATGCGCTCGGAACGCAGCGCTCGGACGTGTCCGTCTACGTGCTCAACATGGGCCAGCCGGTGAAGATCGTCGATCTCGCCGAGCGCATGATCCGTCTCTCGGGCCTGCAACCCGGCTACGACATCGAAATCGTGTTCACGGGCATGCGGCCCGGCGAACGCCTGCACGAAATCCTGTTCGCCTCCGAGGAGCCGACCCGCGAGATCGGCGTCGCCGGCATCATGGCCGCGCAGCCGAACGAGCCGCCGATGCAGACGCTGCGCAAATGGATTGCGGCGCTGGAGCAGGCGATCGCGCGCGACGATCGGGCCACCATCAGGACCATCCTGAAGGACGCGATTCCGGAATTCGGGTCGACCGCGGCCTGATCATGCAGCCTCGAGGCAAGATCGTCGTGGCGAGCCAGCATTACCCGCCTGATCCGAGCACGACCGCGGCGATCATGGCCGAGATCGCCTGCCGCATCGCCGGGGATCACGAGGTCGTGGTGCTGTCGGGCTCACCGGGCGCGTTGCCGGCCTCGCAGATCGGCCCGGGCAAGCCGCGGGTGGTCGCCGTCAAGAACCGGATAGCGGGCAAGGCGGCGCTGGTGCGGCGCGGCGCCTCCGAGCTGCTGTTCGCGGCGCGCACGTTCCTGGCGTTGACACGGGAGCTGAGGCGAGGTGACGTCGTGCTCACCGTCACCGCACCGTTCATGCTGCCCTACGCGGTCGCGGCGGCGGCAAGGCTGAAGGGCGCGCGCTCGGCTCTGATCATGCACGACCTCTTCCCCGACGTGCTGGTGATGGCGGGCCTGCTGAAGCCCGGTTCGATCGTGACCATGACGATGCGCGCCGCCAACAGCCTGATGTTCCGCGCGCTCAATGCCGTCATCACCATCGGCCGCGATGCGGAACGGCCGCTGCTGAGCTATTCCGGCATGACGCGAAACAAGATCCGCTTCATCCCGAACTGGGCGACGCTCGTGGCCGCACCCCGGCCGGTGGCGGCGGATAATCCGTTCCGCAAAGCGCTCTCGGCGGATTTCGTTGTCGGCCTGTCGGGCAATCTCGGCTTCACCCATGATCCGGAGATCGTGTTCGAGGCGGCGCGCCTTTTGAGGGCCGAGCCTGGCATCCACTTCCTGCTCTCCGGTTGGGGCATCGGCTTCGAGCGGTTGAAGCAGTTGCAGGCTGAAGCGAACTTGCCCAATGTCTCCTTCTTGGGGCGGGTCGAGGATGGCGAGCTCGACGCATTCCTGGCGGCGGCCAATCTCTGGATCATTCCGTACCGGAAGGACGTTGCGGGGGTGTCGGTGCCGAGCCGGTTCTACAATCTTCTGGCCGTCGGCCGTCCCGTGGTGCTGGTCTCCGAACCGGAGGCCGAGGCTGCGTTGACCGTGGTGGAGAACGGGCTAGGCTGGGTCGTGACGCCCGGCCGTGCCGACCAACTGGCCGAGGCGATCCGCGCGGCGTCTCGCTCCGACGCAGTCGCGATGGCGGAGCGCGCGGTCAAGGCGGCGGCGAAGTTCGATCGCGTCACCGCGATGAACGCCTATGCCGGGCTGATCGACGAATTGCTGCGCAACACCGAACTGGCGGAGCGACGATGAACGAGCGCAAGCCAGTCGTGTTGGTGACGGGTGCGAGCGGTTTCGTCGGCCGTCATGTCGTGCCCGCACTTGCGCGCGAGGGGTGGTCGGTCCGCCGCGCGGTGCGCAGATCGGAAGGCATGGACGACGAGGTCGTGATCGAAACGATCGGCCCCGAAACCGACTGGCAGGCCGCGCTTGAAGGCGTCGACGCCGTCGTTCATCTCGCCGCGCGGGTGCATCACAAGCACGAGGAGCATGCGGTCCAGCTCTATCGCAACGTCAACATTGCCGGCACGCTGCACCTGGCGGGTAGCGCGGCGACGGCCGGGGTGCGCCAGTTCATCTTCATCAGCACCGTTCTCGTGCACGGTCGCACCAATGACGGCCGCGCGCCGTTCAGCGAGGACGATGTCCTGACGCCGCGCGGTCTCTACGGCATGTCCAAGGCCGCGGCCGAAGCGGGTTTGAAGACGCTGGCGCGCGACAGCGCCATGAAGATCTCGGTGATCAGGCCGCCGCTGGTCTATGGTGCGGGCGCCAAGGGCAATTTCGCGCTGCTGACGCGTGCAGTGAGCCTCGGGCTGCCGCTGCCCTTTGCCACGATCCGCAATCACCGCGCCTTCCTTGCCGTGCAGAACCTGTCGTCGTTCATCCTGCGCCGGCTCTCTCAGCCAGACCCCGCCAGCAATTTCGAGATCTTCCTGGTGGCCGATATCGAGCAGGTCTCGACGCCCGAGTTCATCGCGGGTCTGGCCAAGGCTGCCGGCAAGAACTCGCGGCTGTTCGGCATGCCGCCCGACCTGCTCGGGACGCTGCTGCGCGTGATGGGCCAGCAGGATACGCATGACAGCCTGATCGGCTCGCTCGAGCTCAACCTTGCCAAGGCGATTGCGACCGGGTGGCAGCCCCAGGTGTCTCTCGAGGAGGGGCTGCGGTTGGCGCTGGCGGCTCAGGACACCTGAGGACGGGAGAACCGCCGCAGCACAACGCCGATCGCGATAGCGCCCGCCAGCAGCGCGATCAACGTGATCGTCATCGAGCCGGCGCGAGCGGTGACGATGGCAAGCCCCGCGAGCACGAGATTGAGCGCGAACACCTCGCCGACCACGCGGGAGACCGTGAAGCCGTGGTCGGTGGCGCGCTGGTAGAAATGCGAGCGATGCGCCGACCAGAATTGCTCGCGTCTTGCGATGCGCCGGAACAGCGTGATGGTGGAATCCACGAGGTAATAGGCCGGCAGCAACAGCGCCGCGGCGGGCTGGCCGCGCCAGGCGAGCTCGAGCAGGCACCAGCCGAGCAAAAGGCCGATCGGCAGGCTGCCGACATCGCCCAGGAAGACTTTTGCGACCGGCTTGTTGAACGGCGCAAAGCCGAGCATGGCGCCGCATAGCGCCGTGGCGATCAGCGCGGCCGGCCACGACAGATCGCCGAGCAGTCCCAGCAGCAGCAGCGCCGCGGTGACCGGCACCACTTCCGCCACCGTCATCAGGTCGAGCCCGTCCATGAAGTTGACGAGGTTCACGAACCACACGCCCGCCAGCAGGATCAGTCCACGCTCCAGGGCGAGCGGCAGCGCCGGCACGATGCGCGCGGTCTCGGGCGTGGTGAACACGACGGCGCCGACGGCTGCGGCCTGCAGCACGAGCCGTACCAGCACCGGCAGCGACTTGATGTCGTCGGCAAATCCGACCACGGCGATCAAGACTGTCGCAGCGATCAGCGCCGGCGGAATCGCGACGTTCGCCCAGACTGCCCAGGCTGATGCGACCAGCAGCGTCGCTGATATCACGGCGATGCCCGCACCCTGCGGGGTCGGGATACGGTGCGAGGACCGCGCGTTGGGCCGCGCCAATGCGTAACGCTGGAGCAGGGGGCGGCTGGTCCAGGTGATGACGCCCGACACCAGCGCGGCGATCGCAACGGCAAGCAGCGAGGGGACGGCGCCCAGCGCATCGATGGCCGCGCTCACTGCGGCACCCCGAGCGGCGCCGATCCCTGCGCGGCTTTCTCGGCGCTGAGGATCCAGACCAGACCGCCGATCGCGCCGACGATGAAGTACACGGCGCCGAACAGCAGCGAGACGTTGACGCCCTCGTTTGCGGCCAGGCCCGCGAAGCCGAACGCGAGGCCCATGGTGGCTTCCCGCACGCCCCAGCCGGCGATCGAGATCGGCATCATCGTGATCAGCATCACCGGCGGCACGAGCATAAAGACGTCGCTGAATCCGACCGGCGCGGCGATCGACTGCACGACGCACCAGGCGACCACGACGGCCAGCACATGCACGGCGAGCGACAGGATCACGACGGCCGGTCCGCGCGAGCGGCTGAAGATCACGCGGTTGGCGATCACGGCACAGGCGTGGATGTGATGCGTGGCCCACCAGGTTTTCAGCCAGTGCCATTTCAGCGCGCCGAAGACCAGAAAGCCGAGGCCACCCGCGAGCGCCGCGAGGTCGACGAGCAGCAGCGCCGAGCGCCCGTGCGGATCAGCGATGAGGCCGTAGCTCCAGGGCAGGCTCGCGACGATCATGATCGCGAGCGCGATCAAACCGATCGCGCGGTCGACGAAGATCGAGTAGGTCGCAGCGCGCCAGCCGGCGCCGGCCCGCGCGACGAGCCACAGCCGGACCGCATCGCCGCCGATCGCCGAGGGCAAGGTCTGGTTGAAGAAGGATCCGATTACGTTGTAACGCATGGCCCGGCCGAGCTCGAGCGGGGCGCCGCATCCGGCGCTGATCTCGCGCCAACGCAACACGCCGACGAAGATTTGCAGGAACGTGACGGCGATCGCCAAGCCGATCCAGAACAGGCTGGTCACGGTGAAGCGCGAAAACAGTTCGGACAGATCGACCTTGCGCAGCGCCAGGTATAGCAGCGCTCCGGAAATCAGGATCTTGGCCGTCGACAGCAGGATTCGGCGCATTTCGCCCGCATGAACAAGGGTTTTGAAGCAACCCGACGCAAGGCGCCGAATTCGGCCGCTTTGGTATGGTTTTGGCGCCGATCTTGCAATAGCGGTGATCAGGAGCCCGCATGCAGGGCGGCCGGCTATTGCGGCCCCGTCGATGCGGAGGCTAAAGAGGCGCCGCGGGCGAAAGATCGAGCGAACGGATCGGGCGAAGCGGTCCTTGGGAACAGGATGAGGGATCACCGCAGATCGTCCGGCTGCCGCAAATGCGCCGTCTAAGGTCTACAATGTCGGCAACCACCGCCCGGAAGAGCTGATGCACGTCGTCGGAGTTCTGGAGCCGGAGCTGGGTCGGACGGCGATCAAAGAATTGCCGCCGAGAGACCTTTTGGAAACGTCCACGGATGTCGAGGATCTGATGCGCGACACGGGCTTTGCACCGTCAACGCCGATCGCGCACGGAATTCGTAATTTTGTCACCTGGTATCGGAACGACCTCAAGGTTTGAAATGACGATGGACAAACGCATTATCCCCCTGATCATGTGCGGCGGTGCCGGAACGCGGCTGTGGCCGGCTTCGCGCGAGGTGCGCCCCAAGCAGTTCCTGCCGCTGTTCGGCACGCGCTCGACCTTCCAGGACACGCTGCTCCGCGTCTCCGAGGCCTCGCTGTTCGATCGCCCGATCGTCATCACCAATGCCTCCTACCGCTTCATGGTGCTGGAGCAGCTCGCGGAAATCGGCATCGAGGCCGACGTGATCCTCGAGCCGATGCGGCGCGATTCCGGTCCTGCGATCGCAGCCGGCGCGGTGTTTGCGCAGAACCGCTCGAGTGAGGCGATCGTGCTCGCGCTCGCCGCCGACCACGTGGTGCAGGACAATGCCGCGTTCGTCGCGGCGTGCCGCCAGGGCCTCATCGCCGCGAGCGCCGGGCGCATCGTCACCTTCGGCGTCAAGCCGGAGCGGCCGGCAACCGAATACGGCTATATCAGCCCGGGCGAGGTCATCTCCGGCGATGTGCACGCGGTCGCGCGCTTTGTCGAGAAGCCGGATGCGGTGAAGGCGGCCGACTATGTCAATTCCGGCTATCTCTGGAACAGCGGCAACTTCATGTTCCCGGCCAGCGTATTGCTGGACGAATACCGCAAGGTCGATGCGGCGAGCGTGGAGGCGATTTCCAATGCCGTGACCAATGCCGGTCGCGATCTCGGCTTCGTGACGCTGGAGCCCGAGGCGTTCGGCGCGGCCAAGGCGATCTCGATCGACTATGCGGTGATGGAGAAGACCGCGCGCGCAGCGGTCGTGCCGGTGTCGTGCGGCTGGTCCGACGTCGGCTCCTGGCACGCGGTGTGGGAATTGTCGGACAAGGACGCGCAAGGCAATGCCGCGCACGGCGCCGCCGTGTTCGAAGATAGCCGCAACTGCAACGTCACCACCGATGCCGCGCTGGTCGCACTCGAAGGCGTTGACGATCTCATCGTGGTGGCGACCGCGGACGCAGTGCTGGTCTCGCGTCAGAAGGATGCCAACGGGCTGAAGCGGCTGGTCACAAAACTCAAGTCGGTCGCACCGAAGGTCACCGAGGAGCACCTCAAGGTGCATCGGCCCTGGGGCAGTTACCAGTCGGTCGACAATGGCGAGCGCCACCAGGTCAAGCGCATCGTGGTGAAGCCGGGCGGGCGTCTGTCGCTGCAGAAGCACCATCATCGCGCCGAGCACTGGATCGTGGTCCGCGGCACCGCCCGCGTCACCGTCAACGAGACCGTCAAAAGTGTGCACGAGAACGAGTCGATCTACATCCCGATGGGCGCGGTGCACCGGATGGAGAATCCCGGTAAAATCATGCTGGAGCTGATCGAGGTCCAGACGGGAAGCTATCTCGGGGAAGACGACATCATCCGGATTGAAGACGACTATCAAAGGTCGTAACCAGCACACTCCGAATCACGCGCCCCGGGCCAAAAGAGTGGTCTCTTCCAGAGGCTTAAGGCCCGGGGAACGTGTAACTTTTTGAATCAAATCGTGTCCGGACCGCTAGCTCCGCATTCGCCACAAATGTGGCGTCCGTGCTAGAAGCGCCCCGGGGATTTGCGTTGAATCGGGGTTTGCTCAAATGAGTTCCACAGGATCTGCACCGGCAAAAGCCGGCTTGCGCGTCGGCGTCATTGGCGCCGGCGTGATGGGCAGCAACCACGCGCGCGTGCTCGCGGGTCTTCCCGGCGTCAGCCTCGTCGGCGTCGTCGATCCTTCGCCGGCACATCGCACGCGGGCGATGGAGCTTGCCAATTGCGCGAGCTTCGAGACGCTCGACCAGCTCTTGGCCGAAGGCGTCGATGCCGTCACCATTGCGGCGCCGACTCATCTGCATCACGAGGTCTCGCTCGCCTGCATCGCCAAGAACATCCACGTGATGGTCGAGAAGCCGATTGCGTCCACGGTCGCGGAAGGCCGCGAGATCGTCACGGCTGCGCAAAAGGCCGGCGTGACGCTGATGGTCGGCCATGTCGAGCGCTTCAATCCAGCCGTTGCCGCCGTCAAGCAGGCGATCGCGGGCGAGGATATTCTGTCGATCGCGATCACGCGCGTCGGCCCATTTCCGCCGCGCATGTCCAATGTCGGCGTCGTCATCGATCTTGCCGTGCACGACATCGATCTGATCCGCTGGTTCACCGAATCCGACATCGTCGAGGTGCAGCCGCAATTGTCGAGTGCGGTTGCCGAGCGCGAGGACATCGCGCTCTTGCAGTTCCGCACCGCCAACGGCGTGCTCGCGCACATCAACACCAACTGGCTGACGCCGTTCAAGGCGCGCAGCGTCACGGTCGCGACCCGCGGCAAATACGTGATGGGCGATCTCCTGACGCGCCAGGTCACCGAATGTTTCGGCTTCAAGCCTGACGGCAGCTATTCGATGCGGCATCTTCCGGTCGGCCATGACGAGCCGCTCCGCGCCGAACTGATCGCGTTCCTCAAGGCCGTGCGCAACGGCGAGACGCCGGCGGTCACCGGCGACGAAGGCGTCGCCAGCCTCGAGATCGCGACGCAGTGCCTGGAAACGCCGTCGCGGCCCGCCGCCAAGTCGTCCGCCCTCAAGGGCCCGCGCCGCGTCGCCGGCTGATCCCATTCCATGTTGACCGATCAAAACCCGCAAGGCGCCATGAACCAGCATCTGCGTTCCGAACCCATTCCCTTCATCGACGTCGCCTCGCAGCGCCGCCGGCTCGGCGACTCGCTCGATGCGGCCGTGAAGCGCGTTCTCGATCATTGTCAGTTTGTCAACGGCCCTGAAGTCGCCGAGCTCGAGAGGCAGCTTGCGGCCTATTGCGGCGCCAAGCACGTCATCGGCTGCGCCAGCGGCACCGATGCGATCCTGATGGTGATGATGGCGAAGAATGTCGGGCCGGGCGACGCCGTGCTGTGTCCGTCCTTCACCTTCATCGCGACGGCTTCGCCCGTGGCCCGGACCGGCGCGACGCCGGTTTATGTCGACGTCGACGAGACCACCTTCAACATGAGCCCGGAATCGCTCAAGCGCGGCATCGCGACGGCCCGAAAAGCCGGCCTCAAGCCGGTCGCGGTGATTCCGGTCGATTTGTTCGGCCAGCCGGCCGATCACGACGCCATCGCGGAGATCGCCAAGGCCGAAGGCCTGTTCGTGCTCGATGACGCAGCCCAAGGCTTTGGCGCGAGCTACAAGGGCCGCAAGCTCGGCACCTTTGGGCTCGCCACCGCGACCAGCTTCTTTCCCGCGAAGCCGCTCGGCTGCTTCGGTGACGGCGGCGCGATCTTCACCGATGACGACGAGCTCGCGGCGACGCTGCGCAGCATCCGCGTGCACGGGCAGGGCGTCGACAAATACGACAACGTCCGCCTCGGCCTGACCGGCCGGCTCGATACCATGCAGGCCGCCATCCTGATCGAGAAGCTGAAGATCTTCGACGACGAGATCGCCGCCCGCAACAAGGTCGCGGAGCGCTACGCGCGCGGTCTCGGTAATGTGGTCACCGTGCCGCGCGTGGCGCCCGGCAATACGTCGGTCTGGGCGCAGTACACGATCCGCCTTCCTGAGGGCACCGACCGCGACGGCTTTGCCGCCGCGCTGAAGGCCCAGGGCGTGCCGACGGCGATCTACTACGGCAAGTCGATGCATCAGCAGACGGCTTACAAGCAGTATCCGGTGGCAGAGGGCGGTCTGCCGGGCTGCGAGAGCCTGTCGCAGGACGTCATCAGCCTGCCGATGCATGCCTATCTGACCGAAGCCGATCAGGAGCGAATCATCGCGGCCGTGCGCGGCGCGCTTTCAACCTGAATTCGCCGTTTTGCTGCGCGAGCTCTTCCTTTAGAAGGGAACGATGCTCGGACGTATCTTCACGGTTGGTGGCTACACGCTGCTCTCGCGGCTGACGGGATTTGCCCGCGACATCATGCTTGCCGCGATTCTCGGTGCCGGCCCCGCGGCCGACGCCTTTTTCGTGGCGCTGCGGCTGCCCAACCATTTCCGTGCGATCTTCGCCGAGGGCGCCTTCAACGCCGCCTGGGTGCCGGCCTATGCGCACGTGCACGGTGAGCGCGGGGAGGGGGCGGCAAGATTGTTCGCCGACCGCATCTTCACGCTGCTGCTGGCCTCGCAGGTGGTGCTGCTGATCGTCGCCTGGGTGTTCATGCCGCAGGCCATGAGCATTTTGGCGCCCGGCTTTTCCGAGGACGCCGAGCAGCGCAAGCTCGCGATCGAGCTGACCCGGATCACCTTTCCCTATCTGCTGCTGATCACGCTGGTGACGCTCTACGGCGGCATGCTCAACGTGATGCAGCGCTTCGCGAGCGCCGCAGCCGCGTCGATCTTCCTCAACATCTCGATGATGATGACGCTGGCGCTCGCCGCATGGTTTCCCGGCGCGGGCCACGCTGCCGCCTGGGGTGTCCTGATCTCGGGTTTTTTGCAGTATTTCCTGCTCGCCGGCGATCTCGCCCGCCATGGCGGCCTGCCGCGCTTTGCGCCGCTCAAGTTCGACGAAGACGTCCGCGCATTCTTTAAAGCACTCGGGCCGGCGACGCTGGGCTCGATGGGCACGCAGCTCGCGCTGTTTGCCGACACCATCATCGCGACTTTCCTGCCGGCGGGCGCGCTGTCGGCGCTGTATTACGCCGACCGTCTCAACCAGCTCCCGATCGGCGTGATCGGCATTGCCATCGGCACGGTGCTGCTGCCGGAGATGTCGCGGCGGATCACGGCCAACGACCAAGACGGTGCGATGAAGGCGCAGCGCCGCGCGTTCGATTTCACGCTGCTGTTCTCGGTGCCGTTCGTCGCCGCCTTCCTCACCGTGCCCGACGCGATCATGCGCGCGCTGTTCGCCCGTGGTGCGTTCTCGAAAGCCGATGCCGCCGCTGCCGGCGCCACGCTCGCGGCCTATGCCGTCGGCCTGATCCCCTTCGTACTGATCCGCAGCGCGGTCGCGACCTTCTACGCGCGCAAGGACACGGCGACGCCGGTGCGGGCGTCGCTGACCGGCATCGCGGTCAACGTCGCCTTGAAAATTGCCTTGATGGGATCGCTGGCCCAGATCGGGCTTGCGCTGGCCACTGCCGTCGGCGTCTGGACCAACCTGCTACTGGTGCTGTTCTTCGCTGTGCGGCGAGGCTTTCTCGTGCCGGACCGCGCCTGGCTGTTGTCGCTCGCCAAATTCCTGCTGACCGGGCTCATCCTGGCCGCCGCCTTCTGGCTCATCGCGCGCTTCAGCAGTCCTTCGTTGGGCTCGATGCACTTCCGGGACGAATTGACGCTGCTTCTGCTGGCCGTCGGAGGTACGATCGTCTATGCGCTCGCCATCCTTGCGCTGTTCGGGCGCCGCTGGCTGGTCTCACTGGTGCGGGGTTAACTTTTTCATATTTTCAACGCATTGACGGCTCGAGCTTGTCGGCACGGGCCAGTCTCGATCGTCCTTGGATGGACACATCTCGGAAGTGCGGCGGATGGACCCTGCACACGTGACGTGATGCCGTCACCTCGAGCCGGCAAAATTCGAACCAGGAGCACTGTTTATGAGGATCACCGTCGAAACCAACGTAGCAGCCCCCATCGATCAGGTCTGGCGCGCTTATACGACGCCTGCCGACATCATGAAGTGGAACGCCGCGTCCGACGACTGGCATACGACCAAGGCGACCGTCGACCTGCGAGAAGGCGGTGTCTTCTCATCGCGCATGGAGGCCAAGGACGGCAGCATGGGCTTTGACTTCGCCGGTACCTACACGAAAATCGTCGAGCACAAGCGTATCGAATACGCGTTCGGCGAGCGAAATGCCGAAGTCGAGTTTGTGCCCGGCCCGAAGGGCATTCTGGTTCGCGTGGTCTTCGATGGCGAATCGACGCACTCGGTCGAGCAGCAGCAAGGCGGTTGGCAGGCAATCCTCGACAACTTCGCACGATACGTAGAAGCGAAGCAGACGAAGTCCTGAGGCGTGTGTAGGGGCAAGAAAGCGCCAGAATAAGGGGCTCGCTTCCAGGGTGCAACCGACCTCCACACACTCTTGATTTTGCGCGATTGCTATGGTAATCGCAGCGCATGATCAAATCAGTGCGCAAACTCAACCGCAACCACATGACCCGCTTCGGCCGGGCCGTGGAAGGAGTCGCGCGCTAGAAATTCGACGACGACATCTTTTCACCAGGCCCCGCCGGCATCGGACGGGGCCTTTTGTTTGGCCACGCTTCCCTGCCGGCACAACAGCAGGAGCGTCCGATGCCACCCCAACAGACGATCATGACATCCGAGACGGAGAGGCTCCCCCTCGAGCTTGCCTCGACGTGGAGCATCCCAGGCTTGCTCGCGCGATACTGGCGTGCGCTCCAGGACTGGCGCTGGCGGCACGGCCCACAAATCGCCTTGCGGGACCTGAGTGACCGGGAGCTGATGGATATCGGCCTGACGCGCGGCGAGATCGACTACATCTCGCCGGAACGGGCTATCGATAGGCTGAGGGATCACGCCAGAGATCTATGGAGCCGCGGGGGGATGTAACTGATGAGCCATCCGAAGCGGAGATGCGCTTTGCGAGCAAGCAGCCGTCAGCACGGCTGCTTGTTCTCAGGCGTGCACTGCGGGCGGGTTCGGCAACTATCATGCCATCAAGCGGACCGTTCCTCACGGCGAAATGACCGAGTTGCGGCGCTCCCGTTCCATCCTGCTCTGACAGGTGAGGGCGCTGGACGGTTTTCGCATGGCTAAACCCGTTTGCCTTGCCAGTTTTTCCACGGCAATATGCCGGCAAAACAACCATGAGAAACGGGACGAGAAAAATGGCGGCTCCCATCAAGTTTGGCGTTGGCCAAAGCGTGTTGCGCAAGGAGGATGACGCGCTCATCCGCGGTAAGGGCCGCTATACCGACGATTATGCGCCGCAGGCCGTGCTTCACGCCCTGATGCTGCGCTCGCCGCATGCGCATGCCAAATACACCATCGATGCGAGCCGCGCCCGCACCCTTCCCGGCGTCGCGCTGATCCTGACCGCCGATGACGTCAAGGATCTCGGCAATCTGCCCTGCCTGTTCAATCTCGAGACCGATCCCTTCACCGGGCCGCCTTACCCGATCCTCGCCAAGGACGAAGTGCGCCATGTCGGCGATTCCATCGCCTTCGTGGTCGCCGAGACCATCGACCAGGCCCGCGACGCGATCGAGGCGATCGAGGTCAAATGGAGCCCGCTGCCGGCGGTGACCGGTGTCGTCAATGCCGTGAAGAAGGGCGCGCCGCAGGTCTGGCCGGACAAGCCCGGCAACGTGCTGTTCGACGTCTCGATCGGTGACAAGAAAGCGACCGAAGCTGCCTTTGCCAAAGCGCATGCGGTGGCCGAGATCTCGATCGTCAATCCGCGCGTGGTGGCGAACTTTTTGGAGACGCGCGCGGCGCTGTGCGAATACGACGCCAAGCGCGACCATCTGACGCTGACGGTCGGCAGCCAGGGCAGCCATCGCCTGCGCGATATCCTCTGCCAGAACGTGCTCAACATTCCGACCGACAAGATGCGGGTGATCTGCCCCGACGTCGGCGGCGGCTTCGGCACCAAGCTGTTTCCCTATCGGGAATACGCCCTGTTGGCAGTTGCCGCGCGAAAGCTGAAGAAGGCGGTGAAATGGGCGGCCGACCGCACCGAGCATTTCATGGGCGACGCGCAGGGCCGCGACAACGTCACCACCGCGAAGATGGCGCTGGCCGAGGACGGCAAGTTCCTCGCGATGGATTGCGACCTGATGGGCGACATGGGCGCGTATCTGTCGACCTTTGGGCCCTATATCCCGCATGGCGGCGCCGGCATGCTGCCGGGCCTCTACGACATCCAGGCGTTCCACTGCCGGGTGCGCACCATCTTCACCAACAGCGTGCCGGTCGATGCCTATCGCGGCGCCGGGCGGCCCGAGGCTGCTTACGTCATCGAACGTCTCGTGGACGCCTGCGCGCGAAAACTCGACATGACGGTGGATGCCATCCGCCGCAAGAATTTCATCCAGCCGAAGGCGCTGCCGTACAAGACCGCGACCGGTAAGGTCTACGATTCCGGCGACTTTGCCGCGCATCTGAAGCGCGCGATGGAGATCGCCGAGTGGAAGGAGTTTGGCAAGCGCGGCAAGGCGGCCAAGAAGAACGGCCTGGTCCGCGGCATCGGACTTGCGAGCTATGTCGAGGTCTGCGGCACCATGGGCGAGGAGACCGCCAATGTGCGGATGGACCCCAATGGCGATATCACCGTCCTGATCGGCACCCAGTCGAGCGGGCAGGGCCATCAGACCGCCTATGCGCAGATCGTTGCCGAGCAGTTCGGCGTGGCGCCCGAGCGCGTGCACGTCCACCAGGGCGACACCGACATGATCGCCACGGGCCTCGGCACCGGCGGCTCGGCTTCGATCCCGTCGGGCGGTGTTAGCGTCGAGCGCGCGACCCGCGAACTCGGGCAGAAGCTGAAGGAAATCGCGGCCCAGGCGCTGGAAGCCAGCGCCGGCGACCTCGAGATCACCGACGGCATCGTGCGCATCGCTGGCACCGACCGCTCGATCTCGTTCGCCGATCTCGCCAAGCGACCCGGCGCGGATCCCTCGAAGCTGAACGCGAGCGCGACCTTCGCCAGCGCCGACGGCACCTATCCCAACGGCACCCATGTCGCGGAGGTCGAGATCGATCCGGCCACCGGCATCATCAAAATCGTGAACTACGTGATCGTTGACGATTTCGGCATGACGCTCAATCCACTGCTGCTGGCCGGCCAGGTCCATGGCGGCGCCATGCAGGGCATCGGCCAGGCGCTGATGGAGCAGGTGGTCTATGGCGCGGGCGACGGCCAGCTCGTCACCGCGACCTTCATGGACTACGCGCTGCCGCGCGCGGCGGACGGCCCGGCCTTCGTGTTCGAGACGGCCAACGTTCCCTGCAAGACCAATCCGCTGGGGGTGAAGGGCGCGGGCGAGGCCGGTGCGATCGGGTCCTGCCCGGCGGTCGTCAACGCCATCGTCGACGGGCTCTGGCGCGAATACAAGATCGACCACATCGACATGCCGGCGACCCCGGAACGGGTGTGGATCGCCATCAACGAGCACCATCGCCGTCACAGCCTGTGACAATCTTCCACGGGAATGAAATCTGCCGAGCGGTGTTGGCCCATTGAGGGGTCAGCACGATCCTGCATCAAGGAAAGGGATTTTGCGAATGAAGCGAGTGTTGGTGGTTGGGGGTGCGCTCCTGCTCGGTATGGGCGCGGTTTGGGCACAACAGGACTCCGTCAAGGAAGTGCAGACTCTCATGAAGGGCAACGGCAAGAACGCCGGCGCAGTGGCGGCCATGGTCAAGGGCGAGAAGCCCTATGATCAGGCCACTGTGGACAGCGCGCTGGCGCAGTTCGAGGACACCGCCAAGAAGCTGCCGCACCTGTTTCCGGCGAGCGCAAAGGGTACGAAGCCCGAGGGCGACTACAGCGCCTCGCCGAAGATCTGGGAGGACAAGGCCGGGTTCGATGCGAAGGTCGCGAGCTTCGCCAAGGTCGTCGGCGAGGCCAAGGGCAAGATCAAGGATCTCGACTCGCTCAAGGCGAATTTCCCCGCGGTCGGCAAGGAATGCGGCGGCTGCCACGAGACGTTTCGTGTGAAGAACGGTTGACGGAAGAAAAAGATTCGTAGCCCGGATTGCGCTTCGCTCCATCCGGGCTACTGGGAATCGGGAAAAAGCGGTTGCGAAAGCAGCCGCTTTTTTCATGTCGGCGCGCAGCGCTGCTGGAAATTCTATCCGCAAGGCCTGACGGATCGCTACCGGAGCAGCTATCTTTGCTCCAGCCGCCGCGGCATTGGCGTGAGCTTTTGACGCTGACGCATCTCGCTCCTGACTGCGTCACGACATCAGGAGTTCCAACCCGCGGCGAGCGCCTCAATCAGCAACAGCGAGACAAGCCATGGTAAAACCGTTCCCGTCTAAGACGCACATCGGCAACCATATGCTGCATCCGGAAACGCTGATGCTGACCTATGGCTATGATCCGCAATTGTCGGAAGGCGCCGTCAAGCCGCCGGTGTTCCTGACCTCGACCTTCGTGTTCAAGACGGCCGAGGACGGGCAGGACTTCTTCGATTTCGTCTCCGGCCGGCGCGAGCCGCCGGAAGGAATGGGCGCGGGCCTGGTCTATTCGCGCTTCAATCACCCCAACAGCGAAATCGTCGAGGACAGGCTCGCGATCTACGAGCGCACCGAGAGCTGTGCGCTGTTCTCATCCGGCATGGCGGCCATCGCGACCACGATCCTGGCGTTCGTCCGCCCCGGCGACGTCATTCTGCACTCCCAGCCGCTTTACGGCGGCACGGAAACGCTGCTGACGAATACGCTTGCGCGTCTGTCGATCGGCGCCGTCGGCTTCGCCGATGGCGTCGATGAAGCGGTGGTCAGCCAAGCCGCGGAGGAGGCCATGCGCAAGGGCCGGATTTCGATGATCCTGATCGAGACCCCGGCCAACCCGACCAACGGGCTGGTCGACATCGCGATGATGCGGCGTGTCGCTGAGAGCATCGGAAAGACCCAAGGACACGTTCCGATCATCGCCTGCGACAATACGCTGCTCGGGCCGGTGTTTCAGCGACCGATCGAGCACGGCGCCGATATTTCCCTGTACTCGCTCACGAAATATGTCGGCGGTCATTCAGATCTGATCGCGGGCGCCGCGCTCGGCGCGAAGGCGGTGGTGAAAGGCATCAAGGCGCTGCGGGGCGCCATCGGCACCCAGCTCGATCCGCATTCCTGCTGGATGATCAACCGCTCGCTCGAGACGCTGAGCCTGCGCATGGAAAAGGCGGATGCGAATGCGCGCCTCGTGGCGGACTATCTGCGCGATCATCCCAAAGTGGCCAAGGTGCACTATCTCGGTCATCACGACGCGGCGTCGCCGGACGGACTTGTGTTTGCGCGGCAATGCTCGGGGGCAGGGTCCACGTTCTCGTTCGACATCGTCGGGGGCAAGGCCGCCGCCATGAAATTCCTCAACGCGCTGCAAATCCTCAAGCTGGCGGTGAGCCTTGGTGGAACGGAGTCGCTTGCGAGCCTGCCTGCCACCATGACCCACTCCGGCGTCCCCGCCGACATCCGCCGGAAGATCGGCGTGCTCGATTCCACGATCCGGCTGTCGATCGGCATCGAGCACCCGTCGGATTTGATCGCCGACCTCGCGCAGGCGCTGAACGCAGCCGAACCTGAGGTGTGACGCCTGCGCCAGCGCTACGCGGAATCGAAAAGGGCGGTTGCGCAAGCAGCCGCCCCTTTTGTTGGTCTGTGCGAAGCTTACTTCGTCACCTGACCACGGATCTCGCCCCCCGGATTGGCCGCGGTGTGGATGTTGACGTAGAGTTTGCCGCCGAGCAGATCGGCGGCCTGCGCGTCGGTCAGCGTCGCCGAGCCCTCGGCCGGGCTGGTCGCAGCGCCTGGGATCGGGATCGCAACGCCGGCGTTCTTGCCGGGCTCGGCAGGTCCGTGGAAATGCGCGGCGGTGGCAGGGCCGGACAGGCCGGAATAGGTGACCTTCCAGGACAGCTTCTTGCTGGCGGCGTCGTAATCCAGATCGGCCGTTCCGGTGCCGCTGCTGGTCGTTGCGGGGACCTCCGACTTGGCGTCGAGCGTTGCTTTCAGCTTTTCCGCGCTGGCCGAACCCGCAAAAGCAACGGCGCCAAGCACTGACATGGCGATGACGATCTTGTTCATGATTTTTCTCCCTGCTGAACCCGTTTGGGCTGCCAAACTTCCAACAGCCGGCATTGCAGTTTATTCCCGTTTCAGGCCGCGGTGGGCTAAATTCTTCGTGGCTGGAGCCGCGAGGACATCGGTCATAAGCTTCGCCGCGACGACGAAAGGACCGCATGTTGCGACGAACAATCTCCGTGGCGCTGCTCGCCGCACTCGCCACAGCCGGCGTCTATTGGTGGCTCAGCGCGCCGGTGGGGGCGGCCGTCGGCACCGCGCCTGCCCGCGTCCCTGATCTTGCCAATGGCCAGGTGATGTTCAACGCCGGCGGCTGCGCCTCATGCCATGCCGTCCCCGACCAGGCCGATCGTCTCAGGCTCGGCGGCGGCGTCGCGATCAAGTCGCCGTTCGGAACGTTCTACGCGCCGAACATCTCGTCCGATCCGACCGATGGCATCGGCAAATGGAACGATGCCGAATTCGTCAATGCGGTGATGCACGGGGTCTCGCCGGACGGAGGGCATTATTTTCCGGCCTTTCCCTATACGTCCTATCAGCACGCCAGGCGCGAGGACGTGCTCGATCTCTTTGCGTACCTGAAAACGCTGCCGGCCGTCGCAGGCAAGGTGCGCGACCACGATGTGCGCTTTCCGTTCAACATCCGGCGTAACGTCGGCATTTGGAAATTCTTATTTCTGGACGACAAGCCCTTCGTCCCCGACAGCGCGAAGTCACCGCAGTGGAATCGCGGCGCCTATCTCGTCAACAGTTTTGGCCATTGCGCGGAATGCCACAGCCCGCGCAACGCGCTTGGCGGCATCATGGCCGCACAACGCTTCGCCGGCGGTCCCAATCCGGAAGGCGAGGGATGGGTGCCCAACATCACCCAGAAGGGCCTCGGCGAGTGGAGCGCGAAGGATATTGCCTATTTCCTGAAGACCGGCGAATTGCCCGACGGCGACAGCGTCGGCGGCGCGATGACGCGGGTGATCAAGAACACCTCGCAACTGCCGGACGACGATCTCGCGGCGATGGCGGACTATCTCAAATCGCTGCCGCCGGTGGACGGTCCGCCGCGTCCCAAGCGCAAGGAGGGCGGCACCTGATCGGGCCTGCCCTTTTTCGGACGGTCAACTCGCGCCAAACGCCTTGAAGGTGATGATGGTGAGGGTGTCCTGGATGCCGGGCAGCACCTGCACCTTCTCGTTGACGAAGTGGCCGATATCGGTGTCGTTGTCGACATAGAACTTCACCAGCAGGTCGTATTGCCCGGCCGTGGAATAGATCTCGGAGGCGATCTCGGCTTCGGCAAGCGCATTGGCGACCACATAGGATTGGCCGAGCTTGCATTTGATCTGGACGAAAAAGGGAACCATCGCGGTCACTCCGAAAGCATATCTGACGGCTAATAGGCCAAACCCGGCCGGATTTAGCAAGCGAACTTGCTGGGTTGAGGCAGGCGCGCTAGGACGGGCCATGGCTTCGAAAACGCTGAAGATCGCCCCATGACGACACCCGTAGCGCTGACCATTGCCGGCTCCGATTCGAGCGGCGGCGCCGGCATCCAGGCCGACCTGAAGACCTTTGCCGCGCTCGGCGTTTTTGGCGCGTCCGCCATCACGGCGCTGACGGCGCAGAACACCCGCGGCGTCACCGGCATTCACGCCGTGCCCGCCGAATTCGTCACCGCGCAGATCGACGCGGTGTTTTCCGATCTCGAGGTCGGCGCGGTCAAGATCGGCATGGTGGCGCAAGCCGCCAGCATCGATGCGATCGCGGCCGCGCTGTCGCGCTGGGCGCCCGGGCATATCGTGCTCGATCCCGTGATGGTGGCGACGTCGGGCGATCGCCTGCTCGCGTCCGATGCCGTCGATGCCTTGCGCATCAAGCTGATGCCGCTGGCCTCGGTGATCACACCCAATCTGCCCGAGGCCGCGGCTCTGCTCGACGAGCCGGTCGCGGCCAGCGAGGCCGAGATCGAAAGCCAGGGGCGCCGGCTGCTGGCGCTCGGCTGTCGTGCGGTCCTGATCAAGGGCGGCCACGGCGAGGGCGCCGAGAGTATCGATTATCTCGTCGATGCCAGCACCACGATCGCGCTCGCCGCGCCGCGCGTTGCCACAAGCAACACCCATGGCACCGGCTGCTCGCTGTCCTCGGCGGTCGCCGCAGGGCTCGCCAGAGGCGAGGATCTCGAGCGCGCCGTGCGCAACGCCAAGACCTGGATCAGCGCGGCGATCGCCGCCGCCGACCGCTTCAGCGTCGGCCACGGACACGGCCCGATCCATCATTTCCATAAATTTTACTGAACGCCGGTCGCGAGCGCGCCACCGCTAGTCCCTCCCGCCATGCAGCTCCGGGTTCTTGCGGAGCGCGTTGCGACGCCACGTCGCCTGATTGTCGCATGCGACTGATATTCGCGGGGTGGGCGAGGCAAGCGCGATTCGTATCTGAGGGTGCCTCAAAGGTTCGATTGGTCATCCCCCTGTCACGGGACATTGTTACAGGCTGGCGCATGGGAAGTTACGATGTGAGTGACGAGAGCCCGGAGCGGCGCTTTCGCACGTTGTTCATCTCCGACGTTCATCTCGGAGCCCGCGGTTCTCAAGCCGACCTTCTGCTCGATTTCCTGCGTTTCCACGACGCCGACACGATCTATCTCGTCGGCGATATCGTCGACGGCTGGGCGCTGAAATCGAGCTGGCATTGGCCGCAATCGCATAACGACCTCGTCCAGAAGCTTTTGCGCAAGGCGCGCAAGGGCGCCAAGGTCATTTACATCCCCGGCAATCACGATGAGTTCCTGCGCAACTATTACGGCACGCATTTCGGCGGCATCGACGTGGTCGAGAACACCGTCCACATCGGCGCGGACGGCAGGCGTTATCTCGTCATCCATGGCGACATCTTCGACCTCGTGGTGCAGAACGCACGCTGGCTCGCTCATCTCGGCGACAAGGCCTACGACTTCGCGATCCAGCTCAATCGTTTCGTCAACTTCTTTAGGCGCATGTTCAAGGTGCCGTATTGGTCGCTGTCGCAATGGGCCAAGCAGAAGGTCAAGAACGCCGTCAACTATATCGGCGCATTCGAGCAGGCACTCGCTGCCGAGGCACGGCGCCACGACGCCGACGGCGTGATCTGCGGCCACATCCATTACGCGGTGATCCGCGACGAGGGCGGCATCCGCTACATGAATTGCGGCGACTGGGTCGAGAGCTGTACGGCGCTGGTCGAGCACGACGACGGCCATTTCGAGATCATCACCTGGGCGGACCAGGCCGAGAAGCCGGCACAGGTCCCGCAGGTCGCAGCCAGAGCTGCATGACAAAGGCAGCCTGATGCGCATCCTGGTCGCGACCGACGCCTGGCACCCGCAAGTCAACGGTGTGGTCGGACGCTGACCAAGCTTGCCGACGCCGCCAAAAGTCTCGACGTCGAATTCTCGTTCCTGACGCCGCAATCGTTCCGCACCTTTGCGATGCCGAGCTATCGGGACGTGCGGGTGGCCATGCCGCGCCCGGGCAGAATCGCGAAGCTGATCGAAGAGGCGCGCCCGGACAGCATCCACATCGCGACGGAGGGGCCGATCGGCCTGATGGTCCGCCGCTATTGCCGGCAGCGCAAGCTGCCCTTCACGACCAGCTTCCACACCCGCTTTCCCGAATATGTCCGCGCCCGCGTGCCGGTGCCGGGCTCGCTGATCTGGCGGGCGCTGCGCCGATTCCATAGCCCCAGCCGCGCCGTGATGGCGGCGACGCCGGCGCTCGCCAGTGAGCTGACCGAGCGCGGCTTCGACAATGTCGTGCTGTGGCCGCGCGGCGTCGACCCCCATCTGTTCCATCCCCGCGCGATCGATCTCTGCCTGCCGGCGCCGGTGTTCCTCTCGGTCGGTCGGGTCGCGGTGGAGAAGAATCTCGAGGCGTTCCTCGACCTCGAGCTGCCCGGCACCAAGGTGATCGTCGGTGACGGCCCGGCGCGTGTCGCGCTGGAGGAGGCCTATCCGGACGCGATCTTCCTCGGCGAAAAGCATGGCGAGGAGCTGGCGGACATCTACGCGGCCGCCGATGTCTTCGTGTTTCCGAGCAAGACCGACACGTTCGGCCTCGTTCTGCTCGAAGCCTTGGCGAGCGGCCTGCCTGTCGCGGCCTTCCCGGTGAAGGGCCCCCGCGACGTGATCGGCGATGCGCCGGTTGGCGCGCTCGATCACGATCTGCGCAGCGCCTGCTTTGCCGCGCTCGACATCTCCCGGCAGGACTGCGTGGAATTCGCCGCCAACTACACCTGGGAGGCCTCGGCCCGGGCTTTTATCGAGAGCATTTTGGCCGCCGGCGCCGTGATGCCCGGCCGGAACGGGGCAGAACCGGCGCGATTCGTCGCCTGAGGGGAAGAAGCCCTCGCCCGGAGATGCCTTGCCCGCGCCTCATCCGGCGCGATAACATCAGGCATGACAGAACAGCTTCTCCCGATCGGCCCTGCCGATATCGACGCCGCAGCACGCGTGATCGCACCCTTCGCCGTCCGCACCCCGCTGTTGTCCTTTCCCGTGCTCAACGAGCGTGTCGGCGCAAAGGTCTATCTCAAGCCGGAAATGCTCCAGCGCACCGGGTCGTTCAAGTTTCGCGGTGCCTTCAACAAGGTCGCCTCGATCCCGCAGGACAAGCGCGCCGGCGGCGTGGTCGCGTTCTCCTCCGGCAACCACGCCCAGGGCGTGGCGGCGGCGGCAAAGATCCTCGACATGCAGGCGACCATCGTGATGCCCGCGGATGCGCCGTTGTCAAAGCGCGAGCGTACCAAATCCTACGGTGCCGAGGTCGTGCTGTACGACCGCGACCGCGACGACCGCGAGGCGATCTCGCGCGGCATCGCCGAGAAGCGCGGCGCGACGCTGGTCAGGCCCTATGACGATCCCTTCGTGATCGCCGGTCAAGGCACGGCCGGCCGCGAGATCGCCGAGGACATGGCGGCACTCGGTCTCGCTCCTGACATCGTGGTAGCGCCGGCCTCCGGCGGCGGTCTGATCGCGGGCGTCGCGACGGCCGTGAAGGCACGCTTTCCGTTGGCCCAAATCGTCGTCGCCGAGCCCGAGGCATTCGACGATCATAGCCTTTCGCTGACCGCGGGCCATCGCGAGCCGCACGCACCCGCCGGCCGCACCATATGCGATGCGCTGATGGCCCTGATCCCCGGCGAGATGACGTTTGCGATCAACAGCAAGCTGCTCGCGCGCGGCGTCACCGCCTCGGACAAGGAAGTCGGCGCGGCCGTCGCCTTTGCCTATCGCGAGCTGAAGCTCGTGGTCGAACCGGGCGGAGCGGTCGGCCTGGCGGCGCTGCTTGCGGGACGACTTGATGTTGCCGGCAAGAATGTCGTCATCGTGCTCTCCGGCGGCAATGTCGACGCTGATCTGTTTGCCGAGCTGGTGGCCTGATAATCAATCTTCTGACATCAAGAAGGGCAGAGCGTCACCGCTCTGCCCTTTGTCGTGTGTGGCCGACCGCGATCAGTGCATGAAGCCGCGGTGGTTGTTGCCGCCGTTGCCACCCTGGCTCTGGTTCATCGACTGCCGGAAATTGTTGCTGCCGTTGTTGACGATCCGGTTGGTCTCATTGAACTGCGGGTGGTTGTTGTTCTGCACCTGCACCTTGTTCACGGGGTTGTTGCTGATCTTCGCCCCGTTGTTGATGCGGATCGGGTTGTTCTGCGTCTGAACGTTGACGGGCTTCGTATCGATGGTCGTGCCGCCCTTGCCGACATTGACCGGCATGCTCACGATCTTGCCAGGATTGCCACCGGTTGTGCCGTTGGCAGTACCATTCGGCGTCTTGTTGGTCGCAGGCAGCGTCACGATCTTGCCGATGCCGCCATTGTTGTTGGTGGTGTTGGTCGGCGCAGGCAGGGTCACGATCTTGCCCGGGGTCTGCGACGGCGTGCCGTTCTGCTGGTTGGGCTGGTTGTTGCCCGCGGGCAGGTTGACGATCTGGCCGACATGTCCGAGCTTGCCGATGCCGTTGTTGTCGCCCGACTTCTGCACGATCGGCAAATTGCCGTTCACTTGCGCGCCGCCATTACCCTGCTGCAGCGGCATGTATTTGGGCTGGCCGAGATTGCCGATCTTGAAGGTCGGGGCGATATTCTGCGGCGCCAGGAACTTGGTCGCCTGCATCAAGGGGATCTGCTTCGGCTGCATCTGGAGCTTCAGCGCGACCTGCGCATAGGGCGTGTTGCCGTAGCTGTCGTAGAAGTTCTTGTAGCCGAGCGGCGAGTTCGCGAGCACCGCCTTGTGCCAGGCCTGCGTGAGCAGCAGGTTGTTGAGCAGCCAGCGGACGTGATCGCACAGCGGGTCGTGCGGATACATCGTGATGAATTCCTGATAGTACTCCGGCCGTGCTTCGGACACGACGTAGTCATAGGCTTGGCGCGTCGAGCGGCTCGGCAGATTGGAGGCCATCTGCACCACAGGCGCATTCACCGGTGCGCGGCTGGCGGCAACCGCGGTGTCGCCGAAGAAGGTGAAGTCGGACGTGAGCGACGAGCTCTCCCACGGGATCTGCGCGCCGCTGGTGGTCTGGTTCACTTCGAGGCGCACGCGCTTGAACAGCTGCTCGATCGGCACGTTGGGCTCGCGCGCGACGTTCAGGAAGGCCTGCGTGTAGGGGCTGTGGCCGCCGGTGCCGTCCTGCGCTTCGGCGCCCGGCGCGGTCGAGTAGCCGACGATCGAGCCGTTCGGGGCATCGACGATGGCCAGGCCGCGGCCGGCATCGTTCACGTTCGGGAACGGGTTATTGCGGCAGGCATCGAGGATGACGATGCGCATACGGCTCGGGATCGTCTCCAGCGTCGACATCACGTCGACCAGGCGGACGGAGTTGTTGACGAGTTCGGTCTGGCTCGAGACCTTGGCGTCGACCGGAACGAGGTAGTTCTCGCCGGCGAGTTGCACGCCGTGACCGGCATAGTAGACCATCGCCACCGTGTTCGGACCACGCGCCGACACTTTGGCGGAGAAGTCCTGGACGACGCGGAGCATGTCGTTCTGAGTCAGGTCGGTCGCGGCGACCACTTCGAAGCCGGCGGAGTTCAGGAACTTCGCCATGGACTCCGCGTCGTTGTCCGGATTGGCGAGCTGCGGCGCGTTCTGATAGTTCGAATTGCCGATCACCAGCGCGACACGCTGTTCCGGGCCTTGCAGCGCGGTGGGGGCCGGCTCGACCGGGGCGACTTGCGCGGAAACTGGGCCGCAGGCAAAGCCGAACAGGCTCCCCAGCAGGCTAGCCGTCATCAGGAAAGGTTTTAGGCGGAACATGGCGTGCTCCTTTGGCACTGATCTCGATACGAGATTGGTTGCCGGCAAACTTGGCCGCGTTCGAGTTTCATGTCCGTGATTCCCATCACCATGGTAGGCTGCGTGATCTGAATCACGCTTGGACCTGCCGAGGTGGGCGCCCAATGGGAGGACAGTCCGTCACATGCTGAAATCGATCGATCCGATCCTCACGCCCGACCTGCTTTGGCTGCTGGCTTCCATGGGCCATGGCGACGATCTCGCTTTCGTCGATGCCAATCACCCCTCGGCGCGCATCGCGCAGAGCACGCATTCGCAGCGCTTGATCCAGTTGCCAGGCATGAGCATGGAGACCGCGATTCGCGCCATCATGTCGGTCTATCCGCTCGACGATTTCGATCCCGATCCGGTCCGCGTGATGATGCCGGTCGACGATCCCGACCGCGTCCCCGACGTGCAGCGCGCGGTGCTCGCCGAGATCGAACGCGCCGCCGGCCGGCCCGTCACGCCCGGAAAACTCTCCCGGCCGGATTTTTATCGCGCGGCGGCGGCGAGCTTTGGCGTCGTGCAGGTCGGCGACAGCAGCAGTTACGGATGCTTCCTGATCAGGAAGGGTGTGATCAGCTAGCAGCGCACGATCGAACGATGCGGGACGGCGTCACGCGTGCTCGAATGGTCCGACCTCGCGGATCACCTTGCAGATCTGCAGGAAGCCGCTGGCGTAGAATTCGGCATGTCCTCGCTTCATCGTCTCGACATGTTCGGGATGGGTGCGCCAGGCTTCGAGCGCTTCCTCAGAGGCAAAACGGAACACGGTGAGCTCCTCGCCGTCGTCGGCCTTGAACGACTTGACCGATACAAAGCCGGGAAGACGACTGACGATGTCGTACATGCGCGCGCCGAGCCGGTCGTGCTCGTCGACAGAGGCGCCGTCACGCAATTGCAGATCGCCAATGACAATCACTTCGCCAATCATGTTTCCTTGCCCTTAATCAATAGGATTCCTGCCGCTCGATCTGCTATTCGGTTTCGTGAGGGCTTTGTTACTTGGCACTCGAAATTGAATGGTCATTCCGCAAGCGGCCGTCTATCGTCCATCCATGTCACGCTTTTTATGTCTATCTGTCGCTATCGTCCTATCGCTGCTGCCGGCTGTCGCGCCGGCTGCGTCAATCCAAAAGCGTCCCAAGCAAGCTTGGCATGGCTACGGCTTCCTGCCGGGCTATCGCCAGCCGCTGAGCAACAGCATTCCGCTCTACAAGCAGAAGGAAGCGATGCGGCGGATGTCGCCCAGCGACCGGCGCCATTGGTACATCGATCCGGTTCCGCAATATTACGGCTGGGATGGTGAGTGGCGCTATTTCGGCCGGCCCGGCTTCGGCGGCGGCCGCTACAATGGCGGCAGTTTTGGGCCGTGCTGGACGCGGACGCCGATCGGTGCGGTGTGGAATTGCGGGTGATCGGCTGAGCATCCGTCATTGCGAGCGGAGCGCGCTGCGCTCGCAATGACGTTGAGGAGAGAGTGTTTTCCTCATTCCGCTCTCGTGCGGCGGACGCAGCCTGGCGTCTCTTCGACGGTGCGCTGCAGAGCCGGGGCCATGTGGCGACGGAAGCTGTGGCTCGTGGGTTCCGGATCTGTGCTTCGCTTGTCCGGGACACGAGACGGAGGAGGCCGCATCCCCTTACGAGAAGAACGCGATCTTCTCGGCCTGGGTCATGCGGCGGATTGGCGCCATGGGATCGTTGGCGGCGGCGCGGGGCTTTTGCAGGATGCCGCTGGCGAGGATGGTGGCGCCAAGCGAAGCTTCCGGAACCGGCGACGTCATCGGGAGCGTCGTGGCCTGCGCCGCGCCGAATGTCGCGGATGCTGCCATGACGGGCGCCGGCTGCTCCATCACTTCGGCGGCGGCTTCCGCAATGGCGTTGGTGAGGCGCGCCAGCGATTCCATCGCGATCGGCGCTTCCTCTACGGGCTCCTCCACCACCGCTGCGGCGGCGACTGGCTCGGCTGCGGCCGGCTCCGGTATCTCCGCTGCGATGGGCGCTGCAGCCTCCGCAACCACCGGTTCCGGAACGGTCGCTTCCATCTCGACCGGTTCGATGATCTCGTCGAATTCGGGGTCGGGCGCGGCCATCTCCAGCGCGATGGCCTCGAGGATGGCTTCGTCCTCGGCTTCGGCGGCGGCATCGAGCGAAAATTCGTCCGTCACCTCCGCGAAAGCCTCAGTGGCCGGCTCTTCAAAAGCGATGTCTTCAGGCGCGATCCGGCTCTCGGCGACGGTCTCCGGCTCGAGCGCGGCGTCCGTCGCCTGCTCGGCAACGGAGAAGGCCTGGGAGACGATTCCGGCCGCTTCCACGGCGGCTTCGGGCTCGATCGCCTCTGCGATGTCTTGCGGCGCCTCCGTAAAAGCCACGGGTGCTTCGCTGGCCATCGCCGCGGGCGCGGCCTCCGCCAGCGGAGCTTCCGCAGCGGACGACGGTGCCTCCTGCACCGGAGCCGGCGAGGGGCGCGCGGCCTGCGGTGTTGCGTCAGCGTCGGTTTGGTCGATCCGGTCCTTGAGCAGATCGAATGCGGCCTTGAGGTCGGCGCGGGGGTCGATGGTCGAAACCTGCGCGCAGGCCGCCTCGATCGAGGCGAGCTGCGAATCAATCAGGTCGCAGATTCGGCCGTCGGCACCGATCTCGCGCCAGCGCCAGGAGATCTCCTTGATGATGCGCAGGCCGCGCGGGATCGGTGCGAGGCTCGCCTCGATCGCAGCAGGATCGAACGCCGCGATTGCGATCGTCTCGGCTTCACGAATCGCGTGCCGGATGGCGACCAAGGCTTCGGGGAGGCGGTCCTCGACGACGGGTTGGCGCTGTGCCGCAAGGGCTTCTTCGATTTTCGCGACCGCGTCGAGCACCATGCGGGTATCGGCATTGCGGTTGCGCTTGGCGTATTCGCCGAGGAACCAGCGGCCGCGCGCGGTCTCCATGAAGGCTTCGCGGATCGCGTCGTAATCCTGCTCGTTCGGCTCGGCCGCACGGGCAGACATAGGCGAGAGGGCGAATGCTTCGTTGGCCATGTCAATCTCGTCGCGCAAATCACCGCGCGTTACAGTAACGATCATCACGATATCGACCGAATCGCAATTGGTTTGATGGCACCCGAATCACAAATCCCCATCGCAGCATCTCAGAAGCGGCGATTCGCCGTGAGCCTCGCGCTGTTCTATTCGGCCGTGTTCGCGGTGTCGGGAACGCATCTGCCGTTCTTTCCGGTCTGGCTGAAGGCGATCGGCATCGACGCGGCCTGGATCGGCCTCATCAACGCGCTGCCCGCGATCACGCGCTTCACCACGCTGCCGCAGATCACCGCCTTTGCTGAAAAGAGACATGCGATTCGCGCCGGCATGATGGTGTCGGTGCTGGTGACGGCGATCGGGTTCACGGCGGTCGGCTTGCAGCAGCAGCCGCTGGCGCTGTTCCTGATCTATGCGCTGACCTGCATGATGTGGACGCCGACCATGCCGCTGACCGACGCCTATGCGCTGCGTGGCGTCGCCCGCTACGGGCTCGATTACGGGCCGGTGCGGCTGTGGGGTTCGGCAGCGTTCGCGGCCGGCTCGCTCGCCTGCGGCTATCTCGTAGACCACATCGCGGCGCGCGATCTGATCTGGGTCATCGTCGCCTGGGCCGGGGTTGCGGTCGCCGCCGGCATGCTGCTTCAGCCGCTCGACGACGTTAGGCGACGGACGACAACGGTGCACGCCGGCAAGGCGCTGCTGCGCGATGCCGGCTTCTGGGCCATCATCGTTTCGGCCGCGCTGATCCAGGGCAGTCACGTCGCGTACTATACGTTCTCGGCCATCAACTGGCAGGCCCACGGCCTCGGCGGGCTGACGATCGCGGGCCTCTGGACGTTAGGGGTGATCGCCGAGATCGTCGTGTTCGCGCTGTCGCCGCGCTTCTCGCTGCATCCGTGCTCGCTCATGGCGATCGGGGGCGCGAGCGCGGTCGTGCGCTGGGTCGTCACCGCGTACGATCCGCCGCGCGCGCGGGGGGCGGGGGGGGCGCGACGGCCCCGCCCGGCCCAGGGGGTTTAGAAGAAACGGCCCCAGAGTATGGGGGTGGCGCGCGCGGCCGGGCCAAAAAAACCCGGGGGGGCGGGG
>NZ_JBVVPP010000028.1:28273-56090 GCF_055811315.1 Bradyrhizobium sp. MI1.4
GTCGCCCCGCGGGCGGGGCGGGGGGTGGGGGGGGGGGGGGGGGGGGGGGGGGGGGGGGGGGGCCCCCCCCCCCCCCCCCCCCCCCCCCCCCCGCTGCTCGCGGTCGTGCAGCTCGGCCACGGCCTGACCTTCGGGATGACGATCCTCGGCACCATGAGTCTGCTGGTGCAGCGCGTGCCGTCGCATCAGATCGCGCGGGGGCAGGGTTATTACGCGGCGTGCAACGGGCTGCTGGGTGCGACCACCTCGATCGCGGCAGGCGCGATCTACGCTCGCATCGGCGACGGCCTCTATTATGTGATGGCGGCAATGGCCGCTGCCGGCGCGCTTGTGATCTGGTCGGCGCGGCACCGGCTGAAAGCTCATCCCCAGAGCGACGAGTCCGGCGGGTAGACCAGGCTGTCATCATAACGCAGGCCATGATCGCGGTCGCGCGTCAGCAGCAGCGGGCCGTCGAGATCGACGAAGCGCGCCTGCGGCGTCACCAGCATCGCAGGCGCCATCGACAGCGAGGTCGCGACCATGCAGCCGATCATGATCTCGAAGCCGAGCGCCTGCGCGGCATCGGCCATCGCCAGCGCCTCGGTGAGGCCGCCGGTCTTGTCGAGCTTGATGTTCACGGCGTCGTAGCGCTCTCGGAGTGACGCCAGCGAAGTGCGGTCGTGCACGCTCTCGTCGGCGCAAACCACCAGCGGCCGCTTGATCCGCGCCAGCGCGTCGTCTTGGCCCGCGGGCAGCGGCTGCTCGACCAAGGTGACGCCGACGGCCTCGCAGGCCGCAAGATTCTGCTCCAGATTGGCTTCGGTCCAGGCCTCGTTGGCATCCACGATCAGCTCGGATTCGGGTGCGGCGTTGCGCACCGCGGCGATCCGCTCCCCGTCGCCGTCGCCGCCGAGCTTGATCTTGAGCAGCGGCCGGTGCGCCGCCTTGGCAGTCGCCGCCGCCATGGCCTCGGGCGTGTCCAGCGAGATCGTGTAGGCCGTGGTGCGTTCGCCCGGCGCCGGGCGGTCGAGCACGCTCCAGGCCCGCAATCCGGCCGCCTTGGCTTCCAGATCGATCAGGGCACAATCCAGGGCATTGCGGGCCGCCCCGGGCGGCATGGCGGCTTGCAGGGCCTGGCGGGTGAGGCCGCCGGCCACGGCCTCCCGCATGGCCTGGATGGCGGCAAGGGTCGCCTCCGGCGTCTCGCCATAGCGGGGATAGGGCACGCATTCGCCGCGGCCGGTCAGGCCCTTCCGGCGGACCTCGGCCACAACGGTGACGGACTCGGTCTTGGCGCCCCGGCTGATGGTGAAACTGCCTGCGATAGGAAAGCGCTCGATTCGCGCGGCGAGGGCAGGAACTTTGCTGGAAGTCATTTTGAACTCTGGCGAAATCTGAACCTGCTGGTTACCTCTAGCAACTAAGGTTAACCAGTTGGGGATACCTTCTCCGGGTAAGGGCGCGTGCGCAACCATCTGATTTCAACCGTTTCTCGCGCCCCGGCACGGGAGCGGACATCTTGAACGGCGATCCGAAGCTGGAACGGATTGCGAAGGGCAATGCGCTGGCACTCTGCGCGACCGGAACCTGGACCGCGAGCTTCGCGCCGGTCCTGGAGCGGATGGTGGCTGACGCCGAGAAGCTCGCCGGCGGCCCACAAAGCATCTTCATCGACGTTTCCGAGGTCGCCAAGCTCGACACCTTCGGCGCCTGGCTGATCGAGCGGCTGCGCCGCAGCCTGACGCAGGGCGCCGTCGAGGCGCAGATCGCCGGCCTCTCCGCCAATTATTCGAGCCTCGTGGACGAGGTGCGGCGGGTCAGGGCGACGCCCGTCATCGACACCAGCACGATCACCATCACCGGCATGCTGGAGCAGATCGGCCAGACCGTGGCCGGCGTTGCCGGCACGGTCGCAGGCCTGATCGACATGCTCGGCGCGGTGCTCGCAGCGGGCGCGCGTACCCTGATTCATCCGCGCTCGTTCCGCCTGACCTCGACCGTGCATCATCTCGAGCAGGTCTGCTGGCGCGCGGTGCCGATCGTGGTGCTGATCACCTTCCTGATCGGCTGCATCATTGCCCAGCAGGGCATCTTCCATTTCCGCAGGTTCGGCGCCGACATCTTCGTCGTCGACATGCTCGGCGTGCTGGTGTTGCGCGAAATCGGCGTGCTGCTGGTCGCGATCATGGTCGCCGGCCGCTCGGGCAGCGCCTATACGGCCGAGCTGGGCTCGATGAAGATGCGCGAGGAGATCGACGCGCTGCGCACCATGGGCTTCGATCCGATCGAGGTGCTGGTGCTGCCGCGCATGCTGGCGCTGGTGCTGGCGCTGCCGATCCTGGCCTTCCTCGGCGCGATGGCCGCACTCTATGGCGGTGGTCTTGTCGCCTGGCTCTACGGCGGCGTCGATCCCGAAGCCTTCCTGCTGCGCCTGCGCGACGCCATCTCGATCGACCATTTCATCGTCGGCATCGTCAAGGCGCCGGTGATGGCTGCGGTGATCGGCATCGTTGCCTGCGTCGAGGGCCTCGCCGTGCAGGGCAGTGCGGAATCGCTCGGGCAGCACACGACGTCGTCTGTCGTGAAAGGCATTTTTTTCGTCATTGTCATGGACGGCGTGTTCGCCATCTTCTTCGCCGCGATCGGGATGTGACGATGGCTCCCGAAATTCAGAACCCGATCATTCGCGTCCGCGACATCACCGTGCAGTTCGGCGCGACGCGCGTGCTCGACGGGCTCGACCTCGACGTCAGGCGCGGCGAGATTTTAGGCTTCGTCGGCCCTTCCGGCGCGGGCAAGTCCGTGCTGACACGCACGATCATCGGCCTCGTGCCGAAGGTCGCAGGGAGCATCGAGGTGTTCGGCGTTGATCTGGATGCCTCCAATACGTCGCAGCGGCGCGCCGTGGAGCGGCGCTGGGGCGTGCTGTTCCAGCAGGGCGCGCTGTTCTCCTCGCTCACGGTGCGGCAAAACATCCAGTTTCCGATGCGCGAATATCTGCGGGTGTCGCAGCGGCTGATGGACGAGATCACCATCGCCAAGCTCACCATGGTGGGTCTGAAGCCTGAGGTCGCCGATCGCTTTCCCTCGGAACTGTCGGGCGGCATGATCAAGCGCGTGGCGCTGGCGCGCGCGCTGTCGCTCGACCCGGATCTCGTCTTCCTGGACGAGCCGACCTCGGGCCTGGACCCGATCGGCGCCGGCGACTTCGACGAGCTGGTCAGGACGCTGCAGCGTACTTTGGGGCTGACCGTTTTCATGGTAACCCACGACCTCGATAGCCTTTACACAGCATGTGACCGCATCGCCGTTTTAGGCAACGGTAAGATCATTGCGGCAGGGTCGATCGCCGACATGCAGGCCTCGCAGCATCCCTGGCTGAGGCAATATTTCCATGGCAAGCGCGCTCGCGCGGTGATGGGCTGAGGTGCCGGAGTAGCTGATGGAAACGCGGGCAAATTACGTGCTGATCGGGTCGTTCACGCTGGCGGTGATCGCCGCCGCGATCGGCTTCGTGCTGTGGTTTCAGTCGCTGCACACCACCAAGCAGCGCAGCCCCCTGCGCGTCGTGTTCGAGGGCCCGGCCGCGGGCCTGCGCAACGGCGGCAGCGTCAATTTCAACGGTATCCGGGTGGGCGAGGTGGTCTCGGTGAAGCTCGACAACCCTCGGCGGGTTGTCGCACTCGCCATGGTCGAGAATAACGCCCCGATCCGCAAGGACACCCTGGTCGGCCTCGAATTCCAGGGCCTGACCGGCGTTGCCGCGATCTCGCTCAAGGGCGGCGAGGAGGCAGCGCCTGCGCCGCCGCTCGACGAGGACGGCATTCCGACGCTGACGGCCGATCCCAACAAGCTCCAGGACGTCACCGAGGCGATCCGCGGCACGCTGCAGAACATCAACAAGATCGTCGCCGACAATCAGGAGTCGGTGAAGAACTCGCTGAAGAACCTCGAGACCTTCACCAACTCGCTCGCCCGCAACGCCGAGAAGATCGACGGCGTGATGGCCAAGGTCGACGGGGTGATGCTCAAGGCCGACAGCCTCATGCTCGGACTCAACACGCTCGCCGGCGGCAAGGACGGCGGCGAGCTGTTCCAGGCGGTGAAGTCGATCCGCGAACTGGCCGACGATTTCGACAAGCGCTCCGGCGCATTGATGACCGACGGCCGCCGCACGCTCGGCGACATCAGCCGCGCCGTCAACAATTTCGACCGCAACCCGACCCGCGTCCTGTTCGGCGCCAGCAACAACGCGCCGGCGGCCGCGCCGCCACCGCCGCCAGAGCCGCCGAAGCCAGCCGCGGCGCCCGAGCGCAGGCGGTAGTAGGCGCGTTGCACTCGACCCTCTCCTTCGTCATTGCGAGCGAAGCGAAGCAATCCAGACTGCCTCGCAGAAGCAGTCTGGATTGCTTCGTCGCAAGAGCTCCTCGCAAGGACGAGTTTGTAGAGGCGCAACGACGTTCCCAAAACAAAACGGAGGCCGTGAGGCCTCCGTTTTCATTCGTCATCCGTCTTGGCGACTGACCGCTTACCCCAGCCGGCCTGCTGCGTGAGCGAGCAGCGTGTACACCAGGCCCGTCTCCGAGGTCAGGTGGTTGCGCAGCTCCTGCGGGCCGCGGCCGTCGCGGGCGACTTCGTCGAGCAGGCGTTCGAACTCGGCGACATAGCGGTCGACCGTGGCCTTGAAGTTGCGGTCGGATCGATACTTGCGGGCGACCTCGTCAAAGGCCTTCTGACCGGCGGGCGTGTAGAGGCGCTTGGTGAAGGCCTTGTTCTCGCCGCGCTGGTAGCGGTCCCACATCTCGGAGGCGAGGTTGCGGTCCATCAGCCGGCCGATGTCGAGCGACAAGGATTCCAGCGGATTGCCGCCACCTTGCGGAGCCTGCGGCTGCGGAGCCGGTGCAGCCTGGCGGCCGCGCTGGGGCTCACGTCCGCTGGGCGCGCCCTGGTTGGCGTCCGTGCGGCTAAGCAGGTCGGACAACCAGCCGTCACGGCCCTGGTCATTGCCGGCCGGCGCCACCGGGGGAGCTTCGGTGCGGCGCGAGGAGGCCGGCATGCCGAGGTCCGGCGGCGGCAGCGTCGAGGCGCTGGCGCTCTCGCGCATGCGCGTCTCGGTGCTGCGCGCGCCGACGGCCGCCAGCATCGGCTCTTCCTGGCGTTGCACGCTGGCGCGGCCCGTCGTGGAGACGTCGAGGCCGCGGCCGTGCTGGGCCACGATGCGGTTGAGCTCGGCGAGGGCCTCGATCTGGTCGACGATCACCTTGCGCATCTGCGCAGTGCTCTCGGCGGCCTCCTGCGGCATCTCGAGCACGCCGCGGCGCAGCTCGTTTCGGGTGGCTTCGAGCTCGTTGTGCATCTCGAAGGCCATCTGCTTCATGCTGGAGACGAGATTGGTGAACTTCTCGGTCGACTGCTTGAACATCGCATCCGCCTCGTCGGTGGTCTGGCGGTAGATGTCGTGCATGGCCTCGACGGTCTGCCGGTGCTCCTCTTCAGAGGCCGACCGCACCGCCTCGAACTGGCGGGTGATTGCGGCGGAACCGGCGCCGGCGGTCTCCGCGACGACGCGGGCGATGTCGCGGGCACGCTCTTCGGCAGCCGCCAGCGATTCATCGAGCAGGCCGGTGAAGCGCGACAGGCGCTGGTCGAGATCGGCCGTGCGCAGGTCAATCGTGGTGACGAGCGATTCCAGCGCCTCCTTGCGTTCGGCGAGCGAGGCGGTGGTGTTCTTGTTGCTCTGTTCCACCACCTGCGCGGCCTCGACGAGTGCCTTGCCGTGCGCGTCGAACTGGGTCGACAGCTCGCCGAGATCCTGGAGCGCCCGGGTGGTCTTGCTGTTGAAGACGTTGAGCTGGTCTTCCAGGTTCTGCGTCGCAGCGCCGTTGCGCGAGGTGACGTCGTTCATCGCCGAGACGAAGTCGGCGACGCGCGTCACCAGCGCCCGTTCGAGCGAGTTGAGGTTGTCGTGCGCACCGGTCAGCACCTCCTGGAGCAGGATGTTGCCTTCGCGCAGGCGCTCGAACAGGGCGACCGTGTCGGTGCGCAGGATCTTGCTGGTCTCCTGCATCTCGGTGACGGCCGCGATCGAGACCTGGCGCGACTGGTCGATCGCCGCGCGCGAGGCCTGCTCGAGGTCCTTGAGCGACTTGTTGACGGCACCGGTCGCCATCTCGCTCGCCGAGTTGATGGTCCGCGCCACCTCGGAGCCGTTGCCCATCATGGTCTGCGAGAATGCATGGCCGCGCGTCTCGATCGACTTCAGCGCGTCGGACGTGACGCGGTCGATGTCGAGCGTGAGCTGGCTGGTCTTCGAGCCGATCGCGTCCACGAGCGAGCCGCGCTTGGCGTCGATCATGTTGGCGAGGCGATCGGACTGCTGCTGCACGTAGGTGACGATCTCGTCGGTCTTGCCAGTCATGGCCTGGCCGAAGCTGCTGCTGGCGGCGAGCACCGAGCGCTCGACGTCCGCCGAGCTCGACTTCACCCGCGAGCTCGCCTCGTTGGAGGCGTTGATCAACGCGTTCTGGGCGTTGAGCGCGCTGGTCTGGATGTCGTTGGTCGCGTTCGCGGCGGCGGTGCTCAGCGTACGCTCGATCTCGCTGGAGATCGTGCGGATCTGGCTTGCCGCATCCGCCGAGGTCGAGACCAGCGAGGTCTGCGCCTCACGCGCGCTGTTGAGGATGGTCGAGGCGGTGTCGGCGCCGACCGAGGTCAGCGTGCGCTCGATGTCCGTGGTCAGCGACTTGATCTGGCTCGCAGCGTCAGTCGAGGCGGAGATCAGCGTGCCCTGGGCCTCGCGTACGCCGCTGGTGAGCGCCTCGATGGTGGCGCCGCCGGCGGTCGCCAGCGCGCGCTGCATCTCGGCCGCCAGCGAACGAACCTGGCCGGTCTGTTCGGCGGAGACCGCCAGCAGGGTGCTCTGGGCATCACGGGCGCTGGTCGTGATCGTCTCGGCGGTCGACTGGCCGACCTGCGAGAGCGAGCGATGCACTTCGGCGGCGAGAGACTTGACCTGGCTCGCCGCATCCGAGGATGCGTTGACGAGCGTGCTCTGGGCTTCGCGGGCGCCGGTCATGATGGTCTCTGCCGTCGCGGTTCCCGCCATCGAGAGCGAGCGCTGCACGTCCGAGGACAGCGCCTTGATCTGGTTGGCGGTCTCGCTCGAGGCCGCGATCAGCGCGCTCTGCGCATCGCGGGCGCCGGCGGTGATCGATTCCGCCGTGGTGGTGCCGGCCATCGACAGCGAGCGCTGCACGTCGGCGGTGAGGGTCTTGACGTGGTTGGCGGCGTCCGAGGACGCCGTGACGAGCGTGGTCTGTACCTCGCGGGCACCGGCCAGGATCGAGGCGGCGGTCGCCGAGCCTGCCGACGACAGCGTGCGTTCGACGTCGGCGGTGAGAGTCTTGACGTGGTTGGCCGCATCCGAGGACGCCGTCACGAGCGTGGTCTGCACCTCGCGGGCACCGGCCAGGATCGAGGCGGCGGTCGCCGAGCCTGCCGACGACAGCGTGCGTTCGACGTCGGCCGCGAGCCCCTTGATCTGGTTGGAGGCATCGCCCGACGCGGCGACCAGGGTCGACTGGGCTTCGCGGGCGCTGGTCAGGATCGAGTTCGCGGCACCGGTGCCGACGGCGGTCAGCGCACGCTCGAGCTCGGCGGAGGTCATCTTGAGCTGGGCGTTGACGTCGGAGGAGACCGTCATCAGCGACTGCTGCGCGGTGCGCGCACCGGTCTGGATGGTCTCGCTGGTGTTGACCACGAGGTTGGTGAGCGAGCGCTCGGCGTCCTCGACATGCGAGCGAATCGCGGTCGAGATCATCTCGGCGCGGGACATCATGTCCTCGCTGGCCTGGCGTCCGCTGCTCTCGATGCGGCCGGCGACGGCCTCGACGCGCGAGCCGAGCAGGTCCTCGAACTGCGCCACGCGCACGTCGATGTCGCTGGCGACGGCACCGACCTTGGTCTCGATGGCCTGCTGGATGTCCTGGAAGCGCGCCGTGACCGTGTCGGTCAGGTGCATGCTGCGGCCATCGATGATCTCGGCGACGCCGGTGATGCGGCGATCGACCGCCTCGATCGCCTGCGCGGTGCCGTCCGTGAGTGTCGAGGTCAGCAGGGTGAGGCGGGAATCGATCGACTGCACGGCCTGCGAGGCGCCGTTCGTCACCGCGCTGGTCAGGTAGGTGAGGCGCGTGTCGATGGATTCGAGCGCCTGCGACGCGCCCCCGGTGAGGGTGGTCGTCAGATGCGTGAGGCGCGTGTCGATCGTCTGGATGGTCTGCGACGCGCCATCGGTCAGCGAGGTCGCGAGGTGGTTGAGGCGGTTGTCGATGGTCTCGACAGCCTGAGACGCGCCGTCGGTCAGCGACGTCGTGAGGTGGGTGAGGCGGGAGTCGATCGACTGGATCGCCTGCGCGGCGCCGTCGGTCAGCGACGAGGCGAGGTTGTTGAGCCGTCCGTCGATTGTCTCGGTGACCGACTTCGCACGGGTATCGAACGACTGTTCGAGCGCGGCGACGCGGCCGACGAGCTGTTCGTCGAAGGTCTTGATGTGACCGTCGATCGTGGAGTCGAGGCTCGAGATCTTGCCGTTCAGCGAGGCATCGAGGTTGCTGACACGTTCGCCGATCGTGGTCTCGAACTGCACCAGGCGCTGGTCGAGCACAGCCGTGATCGCGCCGCCATTGGCGGTGAAGCGGGTGTCGAAATTATCGACATAGGTCTTCAGCGACTCATGGATGTCCTGCGTGCGCTGGCCCATCCGATCGACGATCTCGCCGCCGAAGGTCTTCACGGTGCGGTCGAACTCGGAGATGTGGCGGGTGATCAGCGCGCCCAGCGTGCCGGAGTCGCGGGCGAACTTCTCGACCAGCTCGGTGCCCTGGTTCTTCACCAGCTCGTCGAAGGCGCTCATCTGGAGCGACAGCGAGTCGTGCGCGGTCTCGGTCTGGCTGACGACCTTGGCGACCAGCGTGTTGACGGTGGCGTCGAGCGCTTCGCTCGCCTTGTCGCCGGAGGTCATGATCTGGCCGGCGAGGCGGTTGCCGGCGTCGTCGATCTTGGCGGAGAGGTCGTTGGAGCGCAGCTCGAGCTCGAGCAGCAGCGAGTCCGAAGAATTCTTCAGGCTGTCGTGCACCTGCTCGGTGCGCTCGGAGATGCCGTCGACGATCGCGGCGGAGCGCTGCTCGAACTCGCCCGTGATGCGGTCGATGCGCTCGTTCAACATCTCGTGGACGCGGTCGGCGAGGTCGACGAACTCGTCGTGAACGTGGCCGGTCTTGAAATTGAGGCTGGTGGTCAGCCGCTCGCTGGCGTCGAGCACGGCGCGGGTGGTCTCGTTGCTGGCCTCCTCGAGGCGGTCAAGCAGGTCGCCGCCGCGCTCGCCGAGCGCGAGGATCATGTTGTCGCCGGCGTTGCTGAGCGCACCGGTGATGTGGGCGCCGCGCTCTTCGAGTGCGCCGGTGATGGACTTGGCGACCTCGTCGACGCGCGAGGCAATCGCGTCCGAGATCAGTGCGATGTCATGGCGCAAATCGATCTGCACGCCGGAGATGGCGCTGCGGACCTGCTCGGCCTGGCCGACCAGATTGTCGCGCTGATGCGCGATGTCCTGGAGCAGGGCGCGGATGCGCACTTCGTTGTCGGAATAGGCGCGTTCGAGCGCCGCGACCTCGTTGGCGACCAGCGTCTCGAGTTCGCCGGCGCGCGCGATGGCGCGCTCGATGCCGTCGCCCATCGCCGCAACCTCGCGGCGGATGGCCTGGCCGACGGTCACCATGGAATCCGAAGCCGAGCCTTCCGGCTCGGAGAAGCGGATCGCAACTTGGGCCATAGCCTGCGCGACCGAGCTCATTTGCTGGCCGCGCCAGACGAGGCTCGCCAGGAAGAAGAACAGCATGATCGGCGCGAAGAACATCGTGACGAGGCCGGCAATGGCCAACACGCCGCCGCTCTGGCCCATCGCCGCCTGGATCGAAGGCAGGAAGCCGACTGTCAGCGCGGCGCAGGCCGCCAGCCAGATGACGGTGAAGATTGTCGCGCCGGTGTAGATGTTGCGGGTCGGGCGTCCCGTCTGCAACGTCTGCAAGAGCTGGCCGATGGTCGCACGGTCGTCATTGGCGGCGCGGCGCGAGGAGCGCGGCTCCTCGATCTGGTCGAACATCGCACGTTCGTTCGCGGCAGGGCGCGCGTCGAAGCTCGGTTCGTCGAACATCGGGGGAGCCGGTGGCGCGACCGGGGGCGACGTTTCGCTGCGCATCGAGGCGTTGCGGCTGGTGTCCGCGGCCGTGTCGCTGATGTTCAGGGCCTCCTGGATTGCAGAAAGCGCATCTTCTGTGGGGTCTTTGACCTTTTTCGGAGTGTTTGCCATGTTCAGTCCGAGCCCTCGTTACTTGTACGCGTCCCCCCGCGAGCTCTGCGCGCTACGCAAGCCCACAGTCCGGATCATGCCGCTTGCGCGGATCTCCGAGCCATCCCCACCCGGACGGCTTGTCCGCCAATTTCTCCAACATCCTATTGGCAGAGCGTCGCGAATGAAATGCCCGCGATTAAGACATTCTTAATCATCGTTAACAGGATCGCGCCGTAAGGCCTTAGCAATAAATGGAATTCTCCACGGAACTCGCCGGATTGCGGCAACTTTTCGTCAATAAACGGGCAGATTTGCGCAAAACGGCCGGAACATTTCGTTAACCATTTCTATGCTTGGGTGGAGGGAACTTGACCGCCGGACCGGCGGACATCGCGCGATGCCGGGGCCTGCGCCATGATACCTGAACTGCAACGGATGGACTGGATGCCCTCGCCCCCGCTTGCACCCATCGACAGCCCGCTCGACCTCGATCATCTCTCCCGCATGACGCTCGGTGATTCCGAGCTGAAACAGGAAGTGCTGGCGATGTTTGCCGAGCAGGCGGTGCGCCTGATCGCGGCGATGGCAGCGCTGCCGGCCGAGGCCGGCGCACTCGCCCACAAGCTCAAGGGATCGGCGCGCGGGATCGGCGCCTTTGCGGTGGCGGACGCCGCAGCCAGCCTGGAGACCGCGATCCAGACCGGGCAGGGCCGGCCTCACGCCTTCGCCGCGCTGAAAGAGGCGGTGACCGAGGCGCGCGCCGCCATCGAGGCGATCCTCAACCCTTAGGCGATAACACCAGACCTGTAGTCTAGTCTTTTGTTTTGACGGGTTTTCTTCCCGCGAAGCGGTATTCGCGACTTCATCAAAACGCTATGGCGCCGGGCTGACCGACCCGTTATAGGACAGCCCGGACCCTCCTTCATTCCCTAGATCGCGGCAGCACGAGCACACATGGCCAAAATCCACTTTGTCGATCACAAGGGCGAAACCCGTACGGTGGACGTCGAGAACGGCGCGACTGTGATGGAAGCCGCCATCCGCAACAGCATTCCCGGCATCGAGGCCGAATGCGGCGGCGCCTGCGCCTGCGCCACCTGCCATGTCTATGTCGACGAAGCGTGGCGCGAGAAGGTCGGCAGCCCGACGCCGATGGAAGAGGACATGCTCGACTTCGGCTTCGACGTGCGCCCGAACTCGCGCCTGTCCTGCCAGATTAAGGTCTCCGACGAGCTCGACGGTCTGGTGGTGGCGACGCCGGAACGGCAGGCCTAACTCTCTTAGCTATCATGTGCTCGGCGGCGCGACCCGGATGCCGCGCTTGTGCCAGGGGCTGAGCTTCTCAAGCACTTCCGCGATCAGTGGCGTCGGCCGGCGCGACGCTTCGTCGATCATCACGGCGACCGATGTCGCCGATGCAATGCACTTCCCTTCCGAAAACACCACCTGCTCGAACCTTACCGACGTTCGTCCCAGTTTCACGACGCCGAGACCGAGCTCGATCGTGTTCGGCCAATGCAGCTCCGCGCGAAAATGGATGTCGAGCCGCACCATGATCCAGGCAAGTCCGGGCGGCGTCAGGCCGTATTCCGGGAGCTTCATCAGCGTGACACGGCCGGTCTCGAAATAGGTGGCGTAGACCGCGTTGTTGACGTGCTGGTTAGGGTCGAGATCGCCGAAGCGGACATTGTCGCTGAGCCGAAAAGGGTAGTCCTCCAGGCGCGGCGTCGTATCGAGGCGACTTGGTGCGTTCACCGATTGATCTCCGTCATATCGTTGCTGGTTACAGCCCAGTTATCCTGACCCGGCAAGTGGGCGCGGCCGCGGGGCGCTCCCGCTTTTATGCCTTCCCTGATCCATCCCCGTTGGCTAGACAGGCAGGGTCACCTCGGCCCGAAGGGCGCCGTCCCACCGACGACCGATAAAGAGACGACATGAGCGACGCGATCAAAACCGATGTGCTGATTATTGGTGCCGGCCCCTGCGGTCTGTTCGCCGCCTTCGAGCTGGGCCTTCTCGACATGAAGACGCATTTCGTCGACATCCTCGACAAGGTCGGCGGCCAGTGCGCAGAACTCTATCCGGAAAAGCCGATCTACGACATTCCCGGCATTCCGCAGGTTTCGGGGCAGGGCCTCACCGACGCGCTGATGGAGCAGATCAAGCCGTTCCATCCGACCTTCCATCTCGGCGAGATGATCGAGACCGTCGAGAAAATCGGCGATCCGCTGTTCCGCTGCACCACGGACGCCGGCAAGGTGTTCGAATGCAAGGTGCTGGTGATCGCTGCCGGCGGCGGCTCGTTCCAGCCCAAGCGTCCACCGGTGCCGGGGATCGAAGCCTATGAAGGAAGCTCGGTGCACTACGCCGTGCGCAAGATGGAGACGTTCCGCGACAAGAACGTGCTGATCGTGGGCGGCGGCGATTCCGCGCTCGATTGGACGCTCAATCTGCATCCGATCGCCAAGCGCATCACGCTCTTGCACCGTCGCGACGATTTTCGCGCCGCCCCCCACAGCGTCGAGCAGATGCGCGCGCTGGTCGCTGCCGGCAAGATGGATCTGCGGCTCGGCCAGGTCACCGCGCTGTCAGGCAACGAGGGCAAGCTGAGCGGCGCCACCGTGAAGGGCAACGACAACAGCGTGAACGAAATCACCTGCGACACCATGCTGCCGTTCTTCGGGCTGACCATGAAGCTCGGTCCGGTCGCGAACTGGGGCATCGCGCTGGAGAACAATCTGGTGCCGGTCGAGACATCCGCGTTCGAGACCAACGTGCCAGGCATCTTCGCGATCGGCGACATCAACACCTATCCCGGCAAGATCAAGCTGATCCTGTGCGGCTTCCACGAGGGCGCGCTGATGTCGCAAAAAGCCCATCGCTACGTCTATCCGGAGAAGCGGCTCGTGTTCCAGTACACGACGTCGTCCTCCAGCCTGCAAAAGAAGCTCGGCGTCAACTGATGGCGGCGGGCGATGCCCCATGTTTCTGGTGCTGGAACAGTTCGCGAAATCGCCGTAGTCTGCGGCCATTGCAGTTGGCGGCTTAGCAAGGCGATTGGCTCAGCAAGGTGATGATAATGCGGACTCTCTTTTCCAGCTTTCGGCTGTTCTCGCTCCTCGCGCTCGCGATGACGCTCGGTGCGGTGAGCCCGGTTGTGGCGCAAGTGCAGCAGCCGACCGCCGCAGGCCTCTGGCAGAAGGTCGAAGACGGCAAGACGGTGGGATGGTTTCTCTTCATCGACCACAACGGTGTGTTCGAAGGCGTCATCGCAAAAACCTTCCCGCGGCCCGGCGACGACCCGAACGAGGTCTGCGCGAAATGCACGGACGATCGCAAGAACGCGCCGGTGCTTGGGCTCTCCTTCATCCGCGACATGAAGCGCGACGGCCTGAAGTATGACGGCGGCAACGTGGTCAATCCTCGCGACGGCAACATCTGGAAGGCCAAGATGACGGTCAGCCCGGATGGGCAGACGCTGACGATGCGCGGTTTCCTCGGCATCTCCCTGTTCGGCAAGGACGAGACCTGGACGCGTCTTCCCGACGCCAACATCGCGCAGGTCGATCCCGCCATCGTCGCGAAATATCTCCCGGCGCAAGCGACCGCCGCGACCAAGCCGGTGCCCGCCCCTGCGGCGAAGAAGGGCGGCGCGATGATGGCGCCGGCGCCGAAGCAGTAGGGTCTACGTCGCGCGCTGTGCCGCCCGAACTTCCGTAGCGCCACACACCGCCGTCATTGCTCGCGAAGGCGGGGACTCCAGTGCGCCGCGGCCTCTCCGCGTTCTTGCGCGGTGTCGCCCCGTGCGCAATCGCGCATGGGCCAGCGATGACAGCGGAGATCTTGGCGCGCGAGCAGCGGTGATACCCGTCGAAAGACCAATGCGAGCCGGGCGCCCGCCAGTAGTTCCCCGGAATGCGCGGTGGCGCCGGATTTGCATAGCTATCCGCAAAGCTGTTGGGGGATGAGTCGCCGTCCTTGACGCCTTCGCCGAGTCGCGGAAGGCGGACGGCAGTTATCGCCCCGCGGCGATGATCTCGATCCGCGGAGACGACATGAGACGTGCAATATCGTGTGCCGCCATGCTGCTGGTCCTGACGGTGCTGCTGATGGCCCCAATGATGGCGCGCGACGACGGGCGCTACGCCAACTCGCCATTAAAACCCTGGTTCGAGAGCCTGCACAGCGAATACGGCCAATGCTGCTCGGATGCCGACGGCTATATGGTCGCCGACGTGGACTGGGAATCCGACAAGGGCCGTTATCGCGTGCATCTCGACGGCGAATGGGTGATCGTGCCCGACGGCGCCGTCATCACCGAGCCGAACAAGATCGGCCGCACCATGGTGTGGAAGCACTATATCGACGGCCATCCGCGGGTGCGCTGCTTCATGCCGGGCAGCATGACGTAGAGTGAAACGTCATCCCGGGCGACGCGCAGCGTCGAACCCGGAATGGCGTCGAGGCTTAACGCGCCTCGTTGTTCGCGCTGACGCTCGCAAGCCGCTTCACGCGGGGCGACAGCACCGACATCTGCGCGGGCGAGGCGGGCATGTTGGCGACGATCGTCGCGGGCGCAGCCGACTGCTCCTCGACGCCTGCGCCGCCGAGCACCTGGACTTGCGCGCCGAGATCGGAAACGACGTCACTTCGTAAGAGGGAAGCTCGCCGGCGAACGCGCCTGACGAGTTGGCAATCATCGCTGCGGCAACGGCAATCATCGAAAGAACGCGCATTGGGAATCTCCGTGAGAAGTGGCAATCGGAGGTTAGGTCGCGGCGATGCCGCAACAGGTTCGCTCGTATGCGAACATTAGATCGCGGTCGCTGATCTGTTTGATTGCGTGATGTCGAGCGACGAAGCGCGAAGGAAGTTTTCCGCGCCAATGTTTCCGGACGGTCTCGCGGAAGTGGTCGCGCGGTGACGTGTCGGTGCCCTACGTGCCGTAACGGCACCAAATGCATCCACGCGGCGAGGCAGCGTCCGCGCGCGGCGCTCAGGTCACTGGCGCCGGATTGAACAACGTCAAATCGTTGTGGATGCCCCAGCGATCCGACCACGGCTTGGTGCGACCGCTGGCGACGTCGAGGATCAGGCGGAACAGGTCCCAGCCGGTTTCCTCGATGGTCTTCTCGCCGGTGGCAATGCCGCCGGCATCGAAATCGATCAGGTCCTTCCAGCGTCGTGCCAGCTCGGTCCGCGTCGCGACCTTGATCACGGGCGCAGCCGCAAGGCCATAAGGCGTGCCGCGGCCGGTGGTGAACACCTGCAAGGTCATGCCGGAGGCGAGCTGGAGCGTGCCGCAGATGAAGTCGGACGCCGGCGTTGCCGCGAACAGCATGCCCTTCTGCGTCGCCTTCTCCCCGGGCGAGAGGACGCCGGTGATCGCGCTTGATCCGGACTTGACGATCGAGCCGAGCGACTTCTCGACGATGTTGGCGAGGCCGCCCTTCTTGTTGCCGGGCGTGGTGTTGGCGCTGCGGTCGGCGCCGCCACGGGCCAGATAGGAATCGTACCAGGCCATCTCGCGGACCAGCGCGCGGCCGACGTCCTCGTTGATGGCGCGCCGCGTGAGCAACTGGATCGCGTCGCGCACTTCGGTGACTTCCGAGAACATCACGGTGGCGCCGGCGCGCACCAGCAGGTCGGCGGCGAAGCCGACCGCAGGGTTCGCGGTGACGCCGGAGAACGCGTCGCTGCCACCGCATTGCAGGCCGATGACGAGATCGGCGGCCGGGCAGGTCTCGCGGGTGCGCTTGTTGAGGATCTTGAGGCGGGCCTCTGCCTGGGTCATGATTGCCTCGACGATGGCGCCAAAGCCGTCGAAGGCTTCGTCCTGCATGCGCACGATGGCATTGCTGACGCCTTCCGGCACCAGACGCTCGGGCGCAAGCTTCTCGCAGCCGAGGCTGATGACCAGGATCTCGCCGCCGAAATTCGGGTTCTGTGCGATGTTTTGCAGCGTGCGGATCGGAATCACGGCATCAGGCGCGTTGATGGCGACGCCACAGCCATAGGCATGCGTCAGCGGCACGACGTCGTCGACATTCGGATATTTCGGCAGCAGCTCGGCGCGGATGCGCTTCACCGCATATTCCATCGTGCCCTTGACGCATTGCACCGAGGAGGAGATGCCGAGGATGTTCTTGGTGCCGACCGAGCCGTCGGAATTGCGAAAGCCTTCGAACGTGAAACCTTCGAGCGGCGGCAGCGGCGCGGGAACGGCGGTGGAGATTTCCAGCTTGTCGAGGGCAGGGGCCTCCGGCATACGGATGCGCGCTTCGTCCACCCATTCGCCGGCCAGGATCGGCGCGAGCGCATGGCCGATCACCTCGCCATAGCGGATGATCGGGGCGTCCTGCGGGATGTCGACCAGCGCCGTCTTGTGTCCCTGCGGCACGAAGGCGCGCAGCGTCAGCCCGCTGGCGAAGCGGGAGCCGGCGGGAAGCCCGAAATCATTGACAACGATCGCGACGTTGTCGCGCTCGTTGAGCTTGATGTAGCGAGGCTGCTCTTTCGCTGCGACTGACTGGTCCATCTGCTTTACCTCGGAAACTCAAGTCGTAGGGTGGGCAAAGGCGCAAAGCGCCGTGCCCACCATGTTTCGTGCCGCACGTAAGCGGTGGGCACGCTTCGCTTTGCCCACCCTACGATATCTTGCCCGTGGTTAGCCGGGATAGGTATAGGCGGTCTTCACCGTCGTGTAGAACTCGCGGGCATAGGAGCCCTGTTCGCGGGCGCCGTAGCTCGAACCCTTCCGGCCGCCGAACGGCACGTGATAGTCGACGCCGGCTGTCGGCAGGTTGACCATCACCATGCCGGACTCGCTGTTGCGCTTGTAGTGCGAGGCGTATTTCAGGCTGCTGGTGCAGATGCCGGAGGCAAGGCCGAACTCGGTGTCGTTGGAGATCGCGAGCGCCTCCTCGTAGTTCTTGGCGCGAATGACGGCGGCGACCGGGCCGAAGACCTCCTCGCGCGAAATGCGCATGTTGTTGTTGGCCTCGGTGAACAGCGCCGGCTGGAGGTAGTGGCCGGGCGTTTCGCGCTTGAGCAACTCGCCGCCCCAGGCGAGCTTGGCACCCTCGTCCTGGCCGATCTTTATGTAGCGCAGGTCCTGGTCGAGCTGGCTCTGGTCGACCACCGGGCCGATATGCACGCCGGCCTTGAGCGCGTCGTCCACCGTGAGGCCTTTCAGGCGCTCGGTCACCGCCGCAACGAAACGGTCGTGAATACCTTCGGTGACGATCAGGCGCGAGGACGCCGTGCAGCGCTGGCCGGTGGAGAAATAGGCGCCGTTGACGGCGACTTCGACGGCGGTCTTGAGATCGGCGTCGTCGAGCACGACCAGCGGGTTCTTGCCGCCCATCTCGAGCTGGAATTTCTTCATGTTGCTCGAGGTCACGCAGGCCTGCGCGATCTTGCGGCCGGTCTGCACCGAGCCGGTGAAGGTGATCGCGGCGACGTCGGGATGCTCGATCAGGGTCTGGCCGACCACGGAGCCCGAGCCGACAACGAGGTTGAACACGCCGGCCGGGATGCCGGAGCGGGTGATGATCTCGGACAGCGCATGCGCCGAGCCCGGCACCAGTTCGGCAGGTTTGAACACCACGGTGTTGCCGTAGCAGAGCGCCGGCGCGATCTTCCAGGCCGGGATCGCGATCGGGAAATTCCAGGGCGTGATCATGCCGACGACGCCCATCGGCTCACGGGTGAGCTCGACGTCGATGCCGGGACGGACGGAAGCGCCCTTCTCGCCGATCATGCGCAGCGCCTCGCCGGCGAAGAATGCGAAGATCTGGCCGGCGCGCGCGACCTCGCCAATTCCTTCCGGCAGCGTCTTGCCTTCCTCGCGGGCGAGCAGGCGGCCGAGATCTTCCTTACGGGCGATGATTTCGAGAGAGATCTTGTTCAGCGCGTCATAACGCGCCTGGGGTGTCGACTGCGCCCAAGCGGGGAAGGCGGCCTTGGCGGCTGCGATCGCCTTCTCGGTCTGGGCCTTGTCGGCCTTGGCGTATTCGCCGACGACGTCGTTGGTGTTGGAGGGGTTGATGTTCTTGGTGACGGCGGAGCCATCGACCCATTCGCCGCCGATGAAGTTCTTCAGGATCGCAGTCATAGCTTCCTCCAGAGTTTTTAACGAACCAGGCAAGGACGCTTGTCGTCGAAGGTCCAGCCGGGGATCAGGTCCTGCATGGCAATAGCGTCATCGCGGGCGCCGAGTCCATGCTGCTTGTAGAGGTCATGCGCGGCGTCGATGGCGGCCCTGTCGATTTCGATACCCAGGCCCGGCCTATCCGGCACCGCGATCTTGCCGGCCTTGATCTGGAGCGGCTCCTTCGTCAGGGCCTGACCGTCCTGCCAGATCCAGTGTGTGTCGATCGCGGTGACCTTGCCGGGGGCGGCGGCGCCGACATGGGTGAACATGGCGAGCGAGATGTCGAAATGGTTGTTGGAGTGCGAACCCCAGGTCAGGCCGTTGTCGCGGCAGGTCTGGGCCACGCGCACCGAGCCTTGCATGGTCCAGAAATGGGGATCGGCCAGCGGAATGTCCACCGCGCCGAGGCGCAGCGCATGGGACAATTGCCGCCAATCGGTCGCGATCATGTTGGTCGCGGTGGGCAGGCCCGTTGCGCGGCGGAACTCGGCCATGATCTCACGGCCGGAGAAGCCGCCTTCGGCGCCGCAGGGGTCCTCGGCATAGGCGAGGATGCCGTGCATGTCCTTGCAGAGGCTGATGGCCTCGTCGAGCGACCATGCGCCGTTCGGATCCAGAGTCACGCGCGCATTCGGAAAGCGCTTGGCGATCGCGGTGACGGCCTCGATCTCCTGCTCGCCGCGCAGCACGCCGCCCTTGAGCTTGAAATCGGCGAAGCCGTAATGGTCGTGGGTGGCTTCCGCGAGCCGCACCACGGTCTCCGGCGTCATCGCCTCCTGATGCCGGAGGTTGAACCATTCCGCCTTGCCGGTCTCGCCGCCGACATAGTCGAGCTTGGATTTGCGGCCGTCGCCGACGAAGAAGAGATAGCCCAGCGTCTCGACGCTGGTGCGCTGCTGGCCCTCGCCGAGCAGGGCTGCGACCGGCAGGTTGAGATGCTGGCCGAGCAAATCGAGCAGCGCGGACTCCACGGCCGTGACGGCGTGGATCATGACGCGGAGATCAAAAGTCTGCTTGCCGCGGCCGCCGGCATCGCGATCGGCGAAGGCGGTCCTGATATCGGCGAGGATGTTGTTCATCGCGCCGACGGTCTTGCCGATCACGAGATCACGGGCTTCCTGCAGTGTCTGCCAGATCTTCTGCCCGCCAGGCACCTCGCCGAAGCCGGTGTGACCGGCATTGTCGGTGAGGATGACGATGTTGCGGGTGAAGAACGGCGCATGCGCGCCGCTCAAATTGAGGAGCATGCTGTCACGGCCTGCGACCGGAATCACCTGCATCGCGGTGACGACCGGTGCGCCAGTGATCTCGGTGTTGGCCATCGCAGGCTCCTCCCTGTGTCGTTTGTTATTCTGCAGCCTGTTGTGACGATCGGATGGCGGGCAGATTCTTCACCAGCGCCGTGACCTCCGCGATCTCCTGCTCGGTGAGATCGGTCAGCGGCGGGCGGACGGGGCCGGAATCGCGGCCGATCACCTTCATGCCGGCCTTGATGATCGAGACCGCATAGCCCTTCTTGCGGTTGCGGATCGCGATCAGCGGCAGGATGAAATCCTTCAGGCCGGCGTGGATCGTCGCGTGGTCGCGCTTGCGCACGGCGGCGTAGAAGTTGGTGGCGAATTCCGGAACGAAGTTGAACACCGCCGAGGAGTAGGTGGTCACGCCCATATCGAGGTAGGGCAGTGCGAAGGTCTCAGCGGTCGGCAGGCCGCCGATATAGGTCAGGCGGTCGCCGAGCTTGGTGTAGACGCGCGTCATCAGCTCGATGTCGCCGATGCCGTCCTTGTAGCCGACGAGGTTCGGGCAGCGTTCGGCGAGGCGGGCGAGCGTATCGGGCTGGAGGATGGCGTTGTCGCGGTTGTAGACGATGACGCCGATCTTCACGGAGGCGCAGATCGCTTCCACGTGGGCAGCAAGCCCGTCCTGCTCGGCATGGGTGAGATAGGGCGGCAGCAGCAACAAGCCGTCGGCGCCGGCCTTCTCCGCGCCGATCGCGATCTCGCGCGCGGTGGCGGTGCCGTAGCCGGTGCCGGCGAGCACGGGCACGCGGCCCTTGGTCTCATCCACGGCGATCTTGACGACCTGCGGAACCTCGGCCGCCGTCAGCGAGAAGAACTCGCCGGTGCCGCCTGCGGCGAACAGGCCTGCGACGTCATAGCCGCACAGCCAGTCCATGTTGGCGCGGTAGGTCGCCTCGTCGAAGGAGTAATCCGCCTTGAACGGCGTGACGGGGAAGGACAGGAGGCCGGATCCGATCTTCTGGGCCATTTCCTGCGGGGTCATCTTGCTCATGGGCGCTGCTCCCTGGTCTCGTGTTGTGGAGGACGCAAAGGCTGCGCGTCCATGCGCCGTGGTTTAGGAGACCGTTCGATGCGGGTCCAAGCCAAAGCCTATATCGACCAATGCGAAATCAGCATCAATCTTCCATCACCTCCGCCGAGGACAATTCGCTCGCGATTTTGACGAGCGCCGACAGCAGCGGATTCTCGTCGTCGCGGCGCCAGACCATGAACAGCTCGACCGGGACGCGGGTGCGCAGCTTCAGCGGCCGCAGGCGGACGTCCGCGATCTTCAGGCTCGCGGCCGCCGCCGGCACGATGGCGAGGCCGAGGCCGGCGCGCACCATGGCGAGGATGGAGTGGATCTGGCTCAGGTGCTGCACATAGCGCGGCAGGATGTCGGCGCGGGTGAACAGCGCCACCAGCACGTCGTGAAAGTAACGGCTCTCATAGGGCGAATACATCACGAAGGGCTGGTTGTCGAAATCCTTGATCGTGATGGTCTCGGCATTCGCCAGCGGATGCTTTTTCGGGATCGCGGCGAGCAGGGGCTCGGCGACGACGCGGCGGCTGGCGATTTCGGGGCGCGCGATCGGCGGCCTGAGCAGGCCGGCATCGATCTGGCCCGAGGTCAGCGCCTCGAACTGGTCGCCCGACACCATCTCCTTCAGCGAGAAGTCCACCTCGGGCAGCTTGGCGCGGCAGGCGGCGACGAGCTCCGGGAGGAAGCCGTAGGCGGCGGCCGCGGTGAAGCCGATCTTCAGCGAGCCGGACTTGCCGAGCGCGATACGGCGGGCGACCTGCGAGGCGCTTTCCGCAAGCTTCAGGATGCGCCGCGCTTCCGGCAGGAAGCTGCGCCCGGCAGGCGTCAGGCGCACCGAGCGGCTGGTACGCTCCAGCAGCGGCGCGTCGATGATGTGCTCGAGCACCTGGATCTGCCGGGACAGCGGCGGCTGGGTCATGTTCAGCCGCGCGGCGGCGCGGCCGAAATGCAATTCCTCCGCCACCGTGACGAAACAGCGGAGCTGGTTGAGGTCGAACATCGATACATGCCTTAGATGGATAAGGCGTTTCCCCGGCGCTTCTAGCATCGATTACTCCCAAAACAAAGACGGCGGCCGTGAAGCCGCCGTTAAGTTGCCTGGTCAAGCTCCCATGGGGAGCCCTCAGGAGGAACGTTTGAGCACCACGCGCTCGATCTTGCCGACGACCACGAGATAGGCGAATGCGGCTACCAGCGCATTGGCGCCGACGAATATCAGCGCACCGTTGAAGGAGCCGGTCGCGGCCAGGATGTAGCCGATCACGATCGGGGTGCTGATCGAGGAGAGATTGCCGAAGGTGTTGAACAGGCCGCCCGAGACGCCGCCGGCTTCCTTCGGCGAGGTGTCGGAGACGACAGCCCAGCCGAGCGCGCCGATGCCCTTGCCGAAGAAGGCGAGCGCCATGAAGCCGACCACCAGCGCCTGGCCGTCGACATAGTTGCAGGCGATGATCGACATCGACAGCAGCATGCCGCCGACGATCGGGATCTTGCGCGCCATCGTCAACGAGCCGGTCTTGCGCAGGATCGCGTCGGAGATGACGCCGCCGAGCACGCCGCCGATGAAGCCGCACAGCGCCGGCAGCGTCGCGACGAAGCCGGCTTGCAGGATCGACAGGCCGCGCTCCTTGACGAGATAGACCGGGAACCAGGTCAGGAAGAAATAAGTCAGCGTGTTGATGCAGTACTGGCCGAGATAGACGCCGAGCATCATGCGGTTGGAGAGCAACTGGCGGATATGCTCCCATCCGGAGCCGGCCTCGGGCGCGCGCTCTTCCTTGGGAGCGTCGAGGTCGACCAGCGCACCCCCTGCCTTGATGTAATCGAATTCGGCCTCGTTGATGCCGGGGTGCTCTTTCGGCCCGTAGACGGTCTTGATCCAGACCAGGCCCATGACGATTCCGAGCGCGCCCATCACGAAGAATACGTAGCGCCAGCCGTAGTCGTGCGCGATCCAGCCCATCAAGGGTGCGAAGATCACGGTGGCGAAATACTGCCCGGAATTGAAGAACGCAGACGCGGTGCCGCGCTCATTGCCCGGAAACCAGGCCGCAACGATGCGGGCGTTGGCGGGGAAAGACGGCGCTTCGGCGATACCGACGAGGAAGCGTAGGCCGAACAGCACGGTGATCGCGGTGCCGGCGCTGAAGAAGCCGACCCAGCCCTGCATCGTCGTGAACAGCGACCAGACGATGATGCTGAAGGCATAGACAAGCCGGGAGCCGTAGCGGTCGAGCAGCCAACCGCCCGGCACCTGCGCGATCACATAGGACCATCCGAACGCCGAGAAGATGTAGCCCATCGCGACGGGATCGAGGTGCAGCTCCTTGGAGAGCGCGGGGCCCGCGATCGACAACGTGGCGCGGTCGGCATAATTGACGGTCGTGACCAGGAACAACATGGTCACGATGAACAGCCTGACGCGAGACCTTCTCACATCCGCTGCGGACATCACTGCGCTCATTGCGCGCCTCCTTAGAACTCGAAACGTTTCCCCACTGCGACTCCTAGAGGCGCGCGCGGCAAAGTGTCCAAGTTCAAGGCAGTATCGATCGATGCTGCTTTTGGATTGATGGAACGGCAGGTGGGAGGAACGATCGAGGTGACGGCGAACCCGATCGCACCACGCGCGCCGTTGTCATTCCCGCGAAGGCGGGGAATCCAGTACGCCGCGACGTCTCGATTCAATCACGTCTGTCACGGAGTACTGGATCGCCCGCCTGCGCGGGCGATGACAGTGTGCGGGTAGAGGCTGCGCGCGTCTACTGCCGCGCGCCCGGCAGCAGCGGCGCGAGCAGCCCGCGTGTCACGCCCGGCGGCGCCGCATCCAGCCCCAGCACGGCGCTTGCGGCCGGCAGCGCCGCGTCCGCCATCGCGGCGTGGCCTTCGGCGCTCGGATGCACGGCGCCGCCATAGACGGCGGAGAGCACGCCCCAGGTTGCGTCGTGGATGTCGGTCGGCTGGCTTGCCGCCGGCAAGCCTTGCGGATAGGTCATCGCGGCGAAATAGCTGTCGTTGGCGTCGCGGATCCACCGCGCGCGCGGCAAATAGGCGCGGAATTCGGAGGCGCCGCGGCCGCACAGCATCGGCTGGCTCGCCGCACTCACGATGTCAGGATTGAAGCTCTGGCCGTTCTCGGCAAAGCAGGTGCGGTCGAATTCGGGATCGTTGCCCGAATGCGCGCAGAAGCCGTGATCGGCGAACGCCGCCTGATGCGAATCCACGAAGGTCATGCGGTCGGCCTCGGGATCGCGGCACAGCGCGCCACGGGTGCAGGTGGCGAGCCCCTTGAGTTGCGGCAGGAATTCGGTGTCGACGAAGGTCGAGACGCGGGCAAGGCGCTGCGGGTCGGCGTTGAAGGACGGATGAATGTCGAAGCCGGCGCGGCCGCCGCGGCAGGGCACGCCGCCATCGGCGAGCGCCGGGTTGGCATAGGAGACGTAGACCACATGCGAGAGGTCGCCGCCGACCAGCGGCTTCAGCGCCTCGCGCAGCTTGACGAAATTCTGCGGCAGTTCGCGCGCCAGCGCATCGCGGGAATCATCGACGCTCGCCATCACGCCGGAGCGGCGGAATATCGCGCGCTCGGTTGCTGTCTCGACGATCACGTCGGCAACGAGGCCGGAGAAATAGACGTCGTTGGCGCCGACCGAGAGCAGCACGAGGTCGAGCGTGCGCTCGGGCTGGCGTTTCCTGGCGGCGGTCAGCGCCTCGCGCAGCTCGGCGACCTGCGAGTTCACGCTGATGTTGCAGACGCCGGTCTTGCCGGGCGGGCATTCGCGGGCGCGTTGCGAGCCGAGCAGCCCGTCGCTGATGCTGGCGCCGGTGCAGGCGAGCGGCAGAAAGGTCACCGCGACGTGGGTGTAGCGTACCGCAAGCGCCAGCGCGGTGCGGGCCTGGTAGCTGTAGAGCGATCGGTGGCAAGGCGAGTTGAACCAGAGGGCGCTGTAGCGCTGCCAGTTGGCAAGCGTATCCGGCGCTTCGCAGGCGCGGCCGCCCTTGAAGCCGGCTCGGCTCGGCCGGTAATACTGCGCGCCGGCGGTGCCGAGATAGGAGCGGAAGCAAAAACCTTCGTCCGACAGCGCCAGCGGCCGGTCCGGATTGCCTTCGCCCGAGGCGATGCTGTCTCCGAGGCCAGCGACGAAGATGTCGCGGACCTGGATCTCGGTCTGGACCCGCTGGGTCGGATCGGAGCCGGAGGAGACATCGACGCTCGCGACCGTCTGCTTGCCGTAGCGGACCCGCAGATTGATCGGCTCGGCGCAGTCGAAGGTGGATTGCTGCGGCCCGTCGCCGTCGTCGAACGACCAGGCGCAGGTGGCGCCGACCGGCACCGGGCCGGCGAGGCGCACGGTGACGGGATGGTCGATCGGGGTGAGGTAGTTTTCCTTCGTGTTGTCGCGGGTGCAGGGCTGGTTGACCCGGCCCTGGAGGTCGATGCAGAGCCGGTTGACCATGTTGCGGGCCCAGCCGCGGCCCTCGCTCTGGAGCTCCAGCGATTGCTCGGCGGCGAGGATGCTGCGGTTACGCGCATTCTCGACATGAAGCAGGAAGTCGCGCTCCTCGCGGAACAGCCGGAAGCGGTTGCGCACCTCCCAGCTGATCTGCATGGCGCCCGCGTCCTGCGCGGCCGCCCGCTCCAGCGGGAAGGCGGTGAGGAGCCCGGCGAGCAGCAGGGCACCGGCGAGGAAACGGCGATGGAAGAAAGGGATCATGGCCCGCGTCTTCAACGGCAAAGTTGAGGCGGAAATAAGAGAGCTGCCCTCCGCCTGCAACATTGGTCTGACGGTTTTGCCAGTCGGCGTCTAGCGGACTATCGTGGGAGCATGATCTTTCCGGAAAAGCGCTTCGCACTTTTCCGGATCACGCTCAGCGTTTGCTGGCCTGCCGCAGCGACCGCTCGCGCTCCATCGCTGCCACCTGCTTGGGCAGGTTGGCCTGCGCGCAGGCCTCCGCCAGCCGTCGGCGCTCCTGCCAGGGCTCCACCACATTCATCCAGAGCTCGCGTGCGCCCATGATGGAGATGGCAAGACCGAACGGGATCACGAAATAGAGGATGCGGAAGACGAGGAGCGTGGCCAGAAGCTGCTCGCGGCCGAATTCGGGCAGCGCCACCAGCATGGCGGCGTCGAACACGCCGAGCGAGCCGGGGGCGTGGCTGGCGAAGCCGAGCAAAGTCGCCAAAATGAACACCACGGAGAGCGACAGGAAGTCGATCTGCGGAGTGGCCGGCACCAGAAGGTACATCGCCAGCGCGCAGAATCCGAGATCGACGACACCGATCAGGATCTGCACCAGCGTCAGCGGCGCTGAGGGCAGCACCACCTTCCAGCCTTTCTGGCCAAGCTCGCGGCGCTTCTCGCCCATGCACAGCCAGACCAGATAGGCGCCGATCGAGGCGAGGCCGCCGATCGCAATCAGGCGGTTGATCGACGACGGCAGCTGATCCATGTAGGAGGCGGCATCCGGATGGATGGCCATGCCGATCGAGAGCACGAAGATGTTACCGAGCCAGAAGGTCAGGCCCGACAGGAAGCAGATTTTTGCGACGTCGATCGCATTCAGCCCGTAATCCGAATAGATCCGGAAGCGGATCGCGCCGCCGGTGAAGACGGTGGCGCCGATATTGTGGCCGATCGAATAGGACGTGAAGCTGGAGAGCGCTGCGATGCGATAAGGCACGTGCTTCTTGCCGATCGTTCGCAGTGCAAAAAAGTCGTAGAAGGTCAGCGTACAGAACGCGAAGCATACGCAGATCGCCGCCAGCCCGATATTGCCGCGGGGGATCTCGGTCAACGCGGTCAGGATGACCCCGGTGTCGATGCCCTTCAGCGTCCGTACCAGTGTGGTGATCGCGAACGCGATGATGAAGACGCTCGCCGCAACGCCGAGTCGCCGCCAGCCGATCCATCTCTTGAAGCCGCGCTTCAGCGCGGTCAGCAGTCCGTGCATTCATCCTCCCGGCGGGGGGCAAGACCGACCAGGCCAGACATTGGCCGGTCGGACGCGATCAGTGCCCGATGTGGGCTTGGATCGCTAGGCATGATGTAGCTCATTTAAGGCAAAAACAGTGACTTGTGCAGCCCTTGACAAGGATAGGTTCTGCCTTGGACCAGCCACTTTGTCATACGCGGTTCACATCGGACGCGCGTTAAGCATATGAGTCGAGGGATCGGTCGCGTCCGTCCGTGACATAGTCTCAGATCCTGCATGGCCAGCATTGTTCCAGCGCAAGAGATGAGGGCTTTTTTGGAACGACGATGCCGTGCGCTGGTTAGTGCCGCATCAGCAATCGAACATGGCGGAATAACCGGCTTCTCCTGCAAGCCGGTGCCTCCGTGTTCCCACAACCCGAGAGGATCGGACCGATGGGATTGTTCACAAAAGACATCAAAACCATGAACGACCTGTTCGTGCATCAGCTCCAGGACATCTATTACGCCGAGCAGCAGCTCACCAAGGCTCTGCCGAAAATGGCGGATAAGGCGACCGATCCGCAGCTGAAGCAGGGCTTTTTGACGCACCTCGAAGAAACCAGGGAGCACGTCAAGCGCCTCGAGGAAGTGTTCAAGATGCACGGTGCGCAGGTGAAGGCGGTCGATTGCCCTGCGATCGACGGCATCATCGAGGAAGCCGACGAGACCGCCGGCGAAGTCGCCGACAAGGCGGTGCTCGACGCCGCGCTGATCAACGCGGCACAGGCGGCGGAGCATTACGAGATCGTCCGCTACGGCAGCCTGATCGCCTGGGCCAAGCAACTCGGCCGCAACGACTGCGCCAGCGTGCTCGCCAAGACGCTCGAGGAGGAGAAGGCCACCGACAAGAAGCTGACCACGATCGCCGAGAGCAAGGTGAATCTGCGCGCTGCGAGCTGAGGCCAGGCGTAGCCAGAATAGAGCGTGGGGGGGGCCCACCCCCGGCCCGCCGGCAATTAGGCAACCGGGCGCCAACAAAAATATGTACCTTTGGGTTAAAGGAGCGGGGGGGGGTGGGGGTAGTTTGGCTGG
>NZ_JBVVPP010000028.1:56100-81432 GCF_055811315.1 Bradyrhizobium sp. MI1.4
CGCCCCCCGGCCCCCCTACAAATTGGTTTTGGGGGGGGGGGTTGGGTGGCCCCGGGCCCCCCACCCCCCCGGGGGCGCCCCCCCCCCCCCCCCACGCTCGAACATGACGCATCCGTCACGCATCCATCATTCGATCCTTGTCGTAACATGACGAGGGGCTGGAAGCGTATCGTTCGCATGGGGCTGCAACCGAGATGGCAGCATGCGAGTAAGCACCGCAAGATACGAAGCCTTCGAAGCCGGCGTGCCGCATTCCGGCTCCCGGCTTGCAACGTCCCTCACCCTTGCCGCGATGAGCCTTGGTTATGGCGTGGTGCAACTAGACGTCACCATTGTCAACACGGCGCTCGACGCGATGGGCAGGACGCTCGGCGGCGGCGTCGCTGAGCTGCAATGGGTTGTCAGCGCCTACACCATTGCGTTTGCCGCCTTCATCCTGACGGCCGGCGCGCTCGGCGACCGCATCGGCGCCAAGCGCGTCTTCATGGCGGGCTTCGCAATCTTCACCGTGGCCTCGCTCGCCTGTGCGTTGTCGCCCAATGCGACCGTGCTGATTGGGGCGCGCCTGGTCCAGGGTCTGGCGGCGGCGATCCTGGTGCCGAATTCTCTTGCCCTGCTCAATCATGCCTATCCGGACGACCGCGAGCGCGGCCGCGCCGTCGCGATCTGGGCCGCCGGTGCGAGCCTCGCGCTCACCGCGGGCCCCTTCGTCGGCGGCGCGCTGATCACGCTGGTCGGCTGGCGCGCGATCTTTCTCGTCAACCTTCCGATCGGCCTCATCGGCCTTTGGCTGAGTTGGCGCTATGCGACCGAGACCACGCGCGCGCCCTCACGCGAGATCGATCTGCCCGGCCAGCTCGCGGCAATTGGTGCGCTGGGGGCGCTCGCCGGCGCGATCATCGAGGGGGGCGCGCTTGGCTGGCAGCATCCGGCTGTGCTCGCGGCGTTCGCTTCAGCCGCTCTCCTGGCGGTGCTGTTCGTCTGGCGCGAGAGCCGCGCGACGCAGCCGATGCTGCCCCTGTCCCTGTTCGATCACCGGCTGTTCAGCCTGACCGCGCTCGTCGGCCTGCTCGTGAATGTCGCGATTTACGGGCTGATCTTCGTGCTCAGCCTTTACTTCCAGAGGATCAACGGCCTGTCGGCGTGGTGGACCGGTCTCGCCTTCGTGCCGATGATGGCGGTGGTGCTGCCGGTCAATCTGCTGGCCCCGCGCCTCGCCGAGCGCATCGGGTCGTGCCCGACCATCGTCGTCGGCGCCTGCGTCTCGGCGCTCGGCTGTCTCGGCCTGCTGTGGATCGAGGTCGGCACAAGCTATTGGGCGATCTTTGCGCAGATGATCGCGATCAGCAGCGGACTTGGGCTGCTGGTGCCGCCGCTGACCTCGACCTTGCTGGGCAGCGTCGAGAAGGCACGCTCCGGCATCGCGGCGGGCGTCCTGAACGCGACGCGGCAGACAGGCAGCGTGCTCGGCGTTGCGCTGTTCGGTTCGCTGGTGGCCTCGGAAAGCGCGTTCATGACCGGCCTGCACGCATCGCTGGTGGTATCGGCCATCGTCCTCGTGCTCGCCGCCGCCGTGATCGGCCTCGGCGCGCCTTCGCGCGGATGAACAATCCGAGCGATTGAACACAGCTTCCGTTCACCATCCCCGAAACGGGCACGTAGCCGGTTACCGACTGTCCATCTCTGTCGGTTCAAGTGTGGGTCGATAGGGGCCCGCAATGCATCAAGTTCTCTACTGTCTCACCGAGGAGCACGACTGGCGGCTCGTCGCGCTTGGCGGCGCGGTGTGCCTGCTCGCAAGCGCGGCGGCGATCAGCCTGTTTCACCGGGCGCGCGCGACGCACGGCTCCGGGCGTCTGGTCTGGATCGCCCTGGATGCCGCCGTCAGCGGATGCGGCATCTGGGCGACGCATTTCATTGCGATGCTCGCCTACGGGCCGGGCGGTGCCGGCGCCTACAACATCCCGGTGACGATCCTTTCCCTGATCTTCGCGATCTCCTTAACCTTCGTGGGGTTGAGTCTTGCGGCATCTTCCGTGCGCGCGCCGTGGATCGTGCTCGGCGGCGCCATCGTCGGCGCCGCGGTCGCGACGATGCATTATACCGGAATGGCGGCGCTGGAGATGCCGGCATGGGTCGACTGGATCGGGAGCACGGTTGCCGCCTCGGTACTGTTCGGAATTGTTTTCGCGGCGCTCGCGCTGTTCGTCGCTGCGCGGCGCGACGACCTCTTCCACGCGCTGACCGCAAGCACACTGCTGACGGTCGCCATCGTCGCACATCATTTCACCGCAATGGGCGCTGTCGTTCTGACGCCGGATCCGACGCTCGCGATCAGCGGGTTATCGATCCCGCCGGCCTCGTTGTCCTTTCTTACCGCGGGTGCCGCAGTTGCGATCATCGCGATTGCGCTGGTGGCCGCGCTGCTCGATCGCCGCGCCAAGGGCGAACTGGGCCGCCAGCAGGTCGTGCTGGATACCGCGCTCGAGAACATGTCGCAGGGACTGTGCATGTTCGATGCGGACGGCAAGATCATCCTGTTCAACGAGCGTTATGCTGCGATGCTTGGCCGCACCGACATCCTGCTCACCGGCCGACTGCTGGTCGACGTGCTGCGGGAGGAGCAGGCGAAGGGTCAGTGGCAGGGCGATGCCGGCGAATTCTTCGCGCGCCTCGTCGCCGACGCGCGCGAGAGCCGCACCACGACCGACATCGTGACCAGGTTCGGCCGCTCCATCCGGGTCGTCAACCAGCCGATGCAGGGTGGCGGCTGGGTCGCGACCTTCGAGGATATCACCGAATGGCTGGAGGCCCAGGCCAAGATCTCGCACATGGCCCGCCATGACGCGCTGACCAGTTTGCCGAACCGCGTGCTGTTCCACGAGCAGCTCGTGCAGGGACTGCGCCGGACCGGATCGGGCGACCAGCTCGCCGTGCTTTGTCTCGATCTCGATCACTTCAAGGACATCAACGACTGGCTCGGCCACCCCATCGGCGATGCGCTGCTCAAGGAGGTCGGGCGCAGGCTGAAGGCCACCGTCGGCGAGAGCGACACCGTGGCGCGGCTCGGTGGCGACGAATTCGCCGTGGTCCAGATCGGACGTTCCGAGGAAGCCGCGGCAAGGTCCCTTGCCGGCCGCCTGGTCGAGGTGATCTCGGCGCCTTACGAGATCGACGACCATCAGATCATCGTCGGTGTCTCCATCGGCATCTCGCTGTCCCCGCAGGACGGCGACAATCCCGATGAACTGCTGAAGAACGCCGACCTCGCGCTGTACCGCGCCAAGGCGGATGGTCGCGGCACCTATCGCTTCTTCGAGACCGGCATGGATGCGCGCGCACAAGCACGGCGTCTGCTGGAGATGGATATGCGCGCGGCGCTGCAACGTGACGAGTTCCAGCCGTACTACCAGCCGATCCGCGACGTCGCCAGCGGTCGCGTCGTCGCGTTCGAGGCGCTGCTGCGCTGGAATCATCCGCAGCGCGGCCTGATCGCGCCCCTCAGCTTCATTCCATTGGCCGAGGAGACCGGCCTCATCATCCAGCTCGGCGATTTCGTGCTACGCTCCGCCTGCACCGACGCCGCGACCTGGCCTGACGATGTCGACGTCGCGGTCAACCTGTCGCCCGTGCAGTTCAGGAATCCAAATCTGATCGCATCCGTGACCGAGGCGTTGGCGTTGTTGGGCCTCGACGCGCGCCGTCTCGAACTCGAGATCACCGAATCCGTGCTGCTGCAGAACAGTGAGGCGACGCTGACCACCCTGCACGAGTTGCGCGCAATGGGCGTGCGCATCTCGCTCGACGATTTCGGCACCGGCTATTCGTCCCTGAGTTATCTGCGCAGCTTCCCGTTCGACAAGATCAAGATCGACCGCTCCTTCGTGTCGGAACTCGCGACGCGCGAGAATTCCATGGCGATCATCCGTGCCGTGACTGGCCTCGGCCGCAGCCTCGGCATTGTCACCACGGCAGAGGGGGTCGAGAACGACGGGCAGCTCGAGCTGCTCCGGCGCGAAGGCTGCACCCAGGCGCAGGGCTATTTGTTCAGCAAGCCGCGGCCGGCTTCCGATGTCGCGATCATGCTGGACCGACCGCCGTTGCGCGCAACCGCCTGAGGTTAGCCGCGGCGCAGTGCGAAATGCGCGCCGCAGAACGCCATCACAGCACCGAGGCCCAGCGCGGCAATTCCGGCCAGCACGCCCGAGACCGTCGGCACCGGGCTCGGCGCCGAGGCCACCTGGCCAGCACCCGCAAGCAGCAGCACGCCGACCGCGATCAGGAATTGTCGCATCCGTTGCGGGATCTGGCCCGAGACGGCGCTCTGCATCAATGTCGCCGTGAAATAGCCGCCGGAGAAGCCGACGGAGGCGATCAGCCACCAGGCGATCGCCGCGCCCGCCGGTATGAACTCGTGCGTGTCCGAGTGCCAGAGGCCGCCGAGGTCGAGCCCGTAGCGCGCGCCCAGCATGTGCACGGCGAGCGCGAGCAGCACGCCGGAGATCACGGCGGCGCCGAGAATCAGGCGGCGCGGAAAAAAAATCGTCTCAGCCATGGCTCGCTTGTAGGATGGGGCAGGGCGCTCACGCAAGCGGATCGCAGAGTGGATCGCCCGGATAGGATCGATTGTGAAGATGCGGGATTCGGGAGCTGAGATGGCTGCGGGTGCGAGCTATGCCTACAAGGCGTCGCTGATCGGCTCGGCGCATCGCTTCGAGCTGACGGAGGAGGGGCTGTCCTGGCACATCGGCGGCCGTTCGGGCCTGTGGCGTTATGGCGAGATCAGTGCAATCCGGCTGTCGTTCCGCCCGGTGTCGATGCAGCAGCACCGCTTTCGCGCCGATGTCAGCCATGCCAGTGGCGGCCGCATCGCGATCCTGTCGACGAGCTGGCAGACCGCGGCCCTGATGGCGCCGCAGGACAATGGCTTTCGCAACTTCATCGTCGCGCTGCACGCGCGCATGGCGCAGGCCGGCAGCCGCGCCGAATTGACCGCGGGCCTTGGCCGCAGGACCTACGCGACAATACTGGCTTTTCTTGCGGTGCTTGCGGTGGCGATGACGGGGCTCCTGGTCCGCGCGCTCGCGATCGGCGAATTCGCCGGCGCGCTGTTCATCATCGGTTTTGCCGCGCTGTTCGCCTGGCAGATCGGCGGTTTCGTCCGGCGTAACCAGCCGCGGAGCTACAGCTTCGATCGCCTGCCGAGAGCGTTGCTGCCCTAAATGCCTTGCCTTTGGTGCAATGGGCCGCAATCAAACGTGACTTCGCGCCGTTGCGGCGGTGTCGCATCGTGCTGCCATGTCAACCCTGGATCGCAGCACGCGGAGGCCTTCGGCGGATGAGATCTCCGAGATCAACCGCGCCCATCTCATCGATACGCCGCTGCAGCCGGCGGACCTCCTGTTCATGTTCGGCACCCGAGAGGACGTGGCGCTGCGGGCCGATACGGCGGGGCGACTGTTGCGCCAGGGCTATTTTCGCTGGTCGATTGTCAGCGGCGGCGTGACGGCGGGCTCGGAGCAATCCGAGTGCACGATCATCAAGGCGGCGATGGTCGCGGCGGGCATTCCGGCTGACCGAATCCTCGAGGAGCATCGTGCCCTAAACACCGGCGAGAACGTGATCCTCTCGCTGCCGATCATCGACGCGGCGCTCGGGCTGCACAATGTCCGCCGCGTGATCTGCCTCGGCAACACCTGGACCGCGCGGCGTTATCCGATGACGCTGCACCGGCACTGGCCGGAGGTCGAGAAAATGCTGCTCACGGTCGACAGCTTTGCGACGTCGCGCGCGCTCTGGCACACCGATCCCGAATTTTGCCGCCGCATGCTGCATGAATGGGACAAGATCGAGCCTTACAAGGCGAGGGGCTTCATCGCGGAATGGCCGGCGGCCTGAGCTTGGGGCAAGCGCGCGCTACTCCGTCGAGTCGAAATCCTCTTCCTTGGTGCCGAGCAACGACACGAGCGTGCGCAGACCGGAATCGAGCTGCTCGAACGAAGGCGGAGCGAGGGCGAGCCGCACTGCGTTCGGTGCGTGGCCATGGGCGATCGCGAAGGTCGAGGACGGTGTCAGCGCGATGCCGCGCCGGGCTGCCGCGGCGACGAAGGTCTGCGAGCGCCAGTGCGCCGGCAGCGTGAGCCAGAGATGATAGGAGCGCGGATCCGCGGCGAGCTGGTAGCCGGCGAGCAGCCTTGCCGCGGTCTGCTGGCGGCGCGCGGCGTCGATGCGTTTCAACCGCGTCAGCTCGGCGACGGTGCCGTCTGCCATCAGTCGCTGTCCGGATGCCAGCGCATGACCGGACGCGATCCAGCCGCCGGTGCGGACCGCGCTCATCACGTTCTCGCGCAATCGAGGCGGCGCGACCAGGATGCCGAGCGCGAGGCCAGGGGCGACCTTCTTGGACAGGCTGTCGATCACGATGCAGCGGTCGGGGCCGAGCGCGGCCAGCGGCGTGTCATCGGCCAGGAAGCCGTAGACGGCGTCTTCGATGATGGTGAGATCGAGCTTCTCGGCGACGCGCATGATGTCGGCGCGCCGCGTGGCGTTCATGGTGACGCCGAGCGGGTTCTGGATGATGGGCTGGAGATACAATGCCGACAGATGCGCCTCGCGATGCGCCTTCTGGATGGCGTCGGGGCGCGCGCCAAATTCGTCCATCGGTATCGGGACCAGCGTCACGCCGAGCCGCGCGGCGATGCTCTTGACGTAAGGATAGGTCAGCGCCTCGACGCCGCAGCGACCGCCGGTGGGAACGAGGGCTGCGAGGGCGGCCGCGAGCGACTGCTTGCCGTTCGCGGTGAAGACGATCTGTTCGGCCTGCGGCGCAAAATCCTTGCGCGCGAGATAGGCGGCGGCCGCATTGCGTGCGCTCTTGGTCCCGGTGCTGGTGGAGACGCGCAATGCGGATTCGAGCGCGTCGACACGCTCGAGGCCCGCAAGGCTTTTGGCGATCATTGCCCATTGCTGCGGCAGCAGCGGGTAATTGACCTCGAAATCGATCCGCGCGTCGCGCGGCTCGCTCAGCGCCTCGACCTCGCGCCTGATGTCGCCGGAGATGAAGGTGCCACGGCCGACTTCGCCGACGACGAGGCCGCGGCGGAGCAACTCCGTATAAACCCGGCTCGCGGTCGAGACCGCGATGCCGCGGTCATAGGCAAAATTGCGCTGCGGCGGCAGCCGGTCGCCGGGCCTTAACGTGCCGTTAGAGATATCCGAGGCAATGGCATCGGCAAGCTTCACGTACTCGAACTTGGACATTATTGCACCGAGAGCAATGTTTCACTTGCTCCGAGTAGTGTACTGGAGCATTTAAGTTCCATCAAGCTTCACGATTGAGCCGAGGAGAGCGAGAGCAATCCAACGGCAAATGAGGTGCATGCGCTCAGGCGCTTGCGCCAACGGCATCCGCTTCGCCGCGTGGACAACAGGCCGGAGAAGGACAATGACCACGATCTCGCAGACCGCCGGGCGGAGTTTACGCTCATCCTCGTCAAACGGATTTTTCCGCAAGCTGGCCAACGGCGCCTATGCGCTGTTCGACAGTCTGGAGCGCCGCTCCGCCGTCAAGACGCTGAACGACCTCGATGACCGCGCCTTGCGCGACATCGGCATCACGCGCAGCCAGATCGAGGACGCGGTCTACGGTCAGGCTAAAGCAGAGCTGACGCGGTATCTGTAGGACGCTTTCGCCCTTGTCCCGGGACGCGCAGCAGCGTTCTGAGGCTGCTGCGCTGCGTCCGGGGGCACGAGACTGGCGTTTCGGGCACGCCTGCTTCAACATCGTCACTGCGAGCGCAGCGAAGCAATCCAGAAATCCCACCGCGGAAAGACCCTGGATTGCTTCGCTGCGCTCGCAATGACGGCGTTTGTGGATAGCACTGTCGCTCCTTTAGCTCGCGCTTTCATTGCAGACACACCTTCGCCCTCTCGCGGCTTGTTCGCCCGAGCTTTGCCTCGATGCCTCACCCTCAAATGAAAGAGGGGCGCAGGGAAGACCGGGCGCCGGGCGGTCCACTGTGCGAAGTTGCAGTAAAAAATCTGTACAGCGGCATACAGGTGAAGCCAAAACGTCCGGCCTTCCCTGCGCAGCGGTTTTACGGCTTATGCCGTGCTCTCCCCGGGGAGCGATGCACTATTGCCCCCGTCGCCTCAAGGATGGCTGATGCGCGAACCCGGTCGGGCCGCCACATCACCACAAGACTTGACGCACAGACTCCGGGCGTCAGGACGACACGGTTTTGCCGTACGCTGTCAGCACCGGTCGTGTGCGCGACGCCTTCGCTCACGGTTGCCCGCCCTGCGAAACCATTCGCGCCGGTGTGGCCCAGCGTCCGCCGCTGTCCGGCCCGCGTTCGTGACGATCGCGATACGCCCCTCTTCCTTGGGCCGGGTTGCCGCGACACATACGCCGTTTCGAATTTCGGTAAAGTGGAATATTTTCAGCGGCGGGCGTTGACCGACAGCTTGGGTGTTTTGCCCGACGGGCAATGCAGGGGCTCGTAGCCCGGATGAGCAAAGCGATATCCGGGAATCGTGATACGAGTCGTCGCGGGTATCGCTTCGCTCATCCGGGCTACGAGCTTGTATATGGCTCAGGCGAAGGCGGCCTGGTCCCAAACACCGCCGAGAGCTCGATCGTCTTCAGAGCGCTCGGGCTTGCGGTGAGGTCGTGTCGCTGCGCCGCGTTGGCGCCGATGCCGGACATCCTGACCCGGCAAATGTGCAGCGACGTTGCCCGCGAACTTGGCGATACGTGCGGCGGCCTGTTTAAGGACGAACAGCATCGTCGTGACGTGGCTAAGCGCGCCGAGTGCGGCCAGTTGCACGACCAGCACCTCCCATAAAGCATCGCCGATCGCGAGCGGGATCTCGTACGTCCATCTCCGCCACCATTGCTTCACGACATTGCTCCGAGCTCAGTGCCTGACCACCAGCACGGAGCATTTTGCGTAGCGCACGACGTGCCCGGCATTGGAGCCGAGAAAGTAGGTGCGCATCGCCGGCCGGTGCGAGGTCATCACGATCAGCTCGGCCTTCATGTGAACGGCCTCCTCCAGGATCTCGTGATAGATGCCGCCCTGGCGCACCACGCTGGAGATGCGGGAAGGCTCGATGCCGGACTCGCGTGCCACGATGGCGAGGGCTTCTTCCGAGGTCTGGCGCTGCTGCTCGTCGAAATCGGCCGGCACGTATTCGGCCAGCATCACCGGCGTCATCGGCAGCACGTTGAGCAGGCGCACCACGCCGCTCCAGGTCTGCGACAGCGTTGCGGCGGTCGCGATCGCCGGCTTGGCCAGGTCGGTGTCGGCGAGGTCGATGGGCACGAGGATCGACTTGAACATCTGCGCCTCCAAATCTTCCAGTCAGGACGTCTTGCTGGCACGTCGCGCGATCAACCCGATCGAAACAGCCTTAGCTTCGAAGCAACCTTAACTTCGAAGTAGCCTTAGCTTCGAAGCAGCCTTGGACTGACGAACAGCACCAGCCTACCGCGGCGGTAAGCCACGTCACCCCAATCCTTGACGTCAAAATCGAAGATCGCAAGCCCCGACGTGGGCAGGTTGTCGGCGAGCGCCTTGGCGGCGGCCGGATCGCCGCCGCCCGTCAGCATCAGGGCGATCTCGTGCATGCCCGGATTGTGGCCGACCAGCAGCAATTGCCTCGGATCAGCCGGGATGGTTGCAGTGCGAATGGATTCCAGGATCTGGGCGGGATCGGCGGCGTAGAGTTCCGGCAGGACCTCGACCTGCGGCGCTGCGACGCGGTCCTTCATGGTCTCCCAGGCAATGTCCCAGGTCTGCCGAGCCCGGACGGCATGCGATACCAGTACGGCCTCGGGAAAGGGGGGATGGGCGGCCATCCAGTCGCCGATTTCGGCGGCATCCTTGTGGCCGCGGTCGTCGAGCCGGCGGTCCTGGTCACGGCCGCTCGGCGCGTCAGTCTCGGTCTTGGCGTGACGCAGCAGCATCAAACGGCGCATGGCACTCTCGAATCGTTACGCGTTCCAGAATCATCTACAGGTGCCGGTTGAGGGCAAGGTGACAAGGGCCTGCACAGTCCTCTAAAGCGCGATGAGATTAGGACAATCCCCATCGCGCTTTAAATTATTGTTTTGAGCATGATCTTTTCGGAAAACCGCTGCACACTTTTCCGGATCATGCTCTAAGAAACGGCATGAGCGAGACTTTCACAAGCGTGTCCCAGGAAGAAGCCGCCTTTCGTGAACGCGCGCGACTGTCGTTTGATCTCGACGCCGATATCTGCGTGATCGGGGCGGGGCTTGCAGGGCTCTCCATTGCGCTCGAGGCGGCCCGGCTGGGGGTCAGCGTCGCGGTGCTCGAGGGCCGCCACATCGGCTGGAACGCTTCCGGCAATCAACTCGGCACCGTGATGCCGGGCTTCGCGCTGCCGCTCGCCGAGCTGATCGAGCGCATCGGCGTCGAGGATGCGCGGGAATTGTGGACGCTGTCGAAAGAGGGCGCCGAGTTCGTCCGGGCCAACGCCACCGAAGAGAACATGCCCGGGATCGGCCCGACCGACGGCGTGCTCGAGGTCTCCAACGTCGATGCCGGCGACCGGCTGATCAGCCGCTTGCAGATGCTGAACGAGGATTTCGACACCGAGGCCGAGGGCTGGCAGGTCGATCGCGTCCGCGCGGCACTCAAGACCGATCGCTACTTCCACGGCGTGTATTATCCGAAGGCGTTCCAGGTCGACGGGCGCAAATATGTGCACGGCCTCGCGGCGCTGGCGCGGCGCGCAGGCGCCCGCATCTTCGAGGACACGCCGGTCGTCAGCATCGATCATTCCGGCATCCGCAAGCGCATCGTCACGCCCTCGGCGCGGCTGCGCGCCACCCATATCGTGCTCGCCGGCAACATCCATCTCGGCGCGCCGTTGCGGCGCCTGTCGGAGACGCTGCTGCCGGTCTGGCGCTATGCCGGCATCACCGCGCCGCTCGGCGAGCGCGTGCACGAGATCATCGGCTTCAAGGGATCGGTGATGGATTCCGACGGCGTCGACCATTTCCGGATCGTCGATGGCGACCGGCTGATGTGGGAAAGTCCGGAGACCACTTGGGCCGCACGGCCGCAGCGCTTTGCAGGCAGCGTCAGGCGGCGGATCCGGTCGATCTTTCCTCAGCTCGGCAATGTGGAGATCACCGACATGTTCGGCGGCGCCACCGGCCAGACCGTGCACGGGATGCCGCAGATCGGCCAGTTGCGCAAAGGCCTGTGGGTCGCAAGCGGCTTCGGCCGCCAAGGCATGAACACCTCGGCCATGGCCGGGCAGATGATCGCCCGCAGCATCCTGTGGGGCGACGAGCGCTGGAAGCTGTTCTCGCCGTTCGAGCTGGTCTGGGCGGGGGGAACGACGGGGCGGGTTGCCGGGCAACTGGTCGGAATCTGGGGCAGGGCGAGTTCCGCCGCCGCAGGCTCGCTTGCCCGCTATCGCGAGCGTGCCAGGGTCAAGGACCGGGAACGCGAGGCGCGGCTGACCGAAGCCAACCGGGCCGCCGGGACCGGTCCGCGCCGTCCGCCGCCCGGGGTTCGGCCCCGGCCGGCCCCACCGCCGAAGCCTGTGGCGGAAGCCGTGGAACCAGTCCCGCAGGACGACAGCGCCTCGCGATAAGGTGAGAAAAACTCCGCCCGGAAGTGTAACGTCGACGGTTAGAGCCCGTATCTCAGGGCGTAGACGCTCCCGCATGGAGAATGAGATGTTTGACCGCCGCATCCTGTTGACGACCGTCGCCGGCCTGTTCGGCCTTGCGGCCTTTCGCTGGCTCAGAGCATCGCCGGCTGAGGCTGGAGAGAAAGCCGCGCAAAAATTCGAGATCGAGAAGACCGACGCCGAATGGCGTGCCCAGCTCACGCCGCAGCAATATGAGATCCTTCGCAAGGAGGGTACCGAGCGGCCGGGCTCCAGCCCGCTGCTCAAGGAGCACCGCAAGGGCGTCTTCGCCTGCGCCGGCTGCGACCTGCCGCTGTTCGCCTCCGACACCAAATTCGAGAGCGGCACGGGCTGGCCGAGCTTCTACCAGCCGATCGAGGGCAATGTCGGCAAGACCGAGGACCGCACCTTTGGCATGCTCCGCACCGAGGTGCATTGCCGGCGCTGCGGCGGCCACCTCGGCCACGTCTTCGACGACGGTCCCAAGCCGACCGGATTGCGCTACTGCATCGACGGTTTCGGGCTAGTCTTCCATCCCGCGGCGGCGTCCGCAACCTAGGTTTCGTCCCGGCAATTGTTGCCGGTCCCGGCAATTGTGCCCCGGTCATCAGACCGGGGCTTTTTCGTCAAGCCATTGATTTTATGAGAAAACCCGCATTGGCATAGCCCTTGCGACAGTCTCCTCCGACTGCGGCCATGGTCGACCGGCCGCCGAGATCGGATCTGGAGACAAAGTTATGGGTATCTTCGATGCAATGAACACCTCGGTGGGTGGCCTGCAGGCGCAGTCCTACGCGCTGCAGAACATTTCCGGCAACATCGCGAACTCATCCACCACCGCCTACAAGGGCATCGGCACCAGCTTCGTCGATCTCATTCCCGACTCATCGGTCCCAAGCAAGCAGGTCGCGGGCGGCGTGACCGCCAACGCCAAGGCCACCATCACCACGCAGGGCACAATCTCGGGCTCCAGCGTCGCCACCAACATGGCGATCACCGGTGACGGCTTCTTCTCGATCCAGAAGGCGACGGGCGTCGTCGACAATGCGCCGGTGTTCAGCGGCGTCACCTATTACACGCGGCGCGGCGACTTCCAGCTCAATGCCAACGGCAATCTGGTCAACGGAGCCGGCTATTACCTGATGGGCGTCACGGTCGACCCGAAGACCGGCAACCCGCAAGGCAACGTTGCGACGGTCCTGAAATTCCAGAACAACTTCATCCCGGCGCAGGCGACGACCTCGATCCAATACGCGGCGAACTTGCCGACCCAGCCGAACACCGTGGCGAGCACCACGGCGGCAACCAAGACGCTGCTGGCCGCCGGCGGACTGAACCCGTCGGACTTCGCCGCCAACCCGCTGCCGGTCGGCACGCCGCCTCCGCCCTATGCAAACGCCACGACGTCCGGCGCTGCCGCGACCGGCAATGTCCGCTCGCCGTACTCGTCGACCACGGCGACCGGCACAACGGCGCTCCAGAACAACTCTGCGGCGGTCGCATCGACCACAACTTCGCTCGACAACGCCCTGGGTACGCATCTCGCCTCCACCACCCTGACCGCGCTTAGCGGCCAGGTGCTGAACATCAACGGCAACACGGTCACGTTCAACGGCGGCACCACCGTCACGACGGTCGGCAGCAACACCACGATCGGTCTCGGCGCGGGCACGACGGCCACGGTGGCCAGCATCCTGAGCGCGATCCAGACCGCCGGCGGCGCCGGCGTTACCGCATCGCTCAGCGCCAGCGGCAACATCGTGATCTCCAGCGGCACCAGCACCGACGTACCGGTTGGTAGCGGCCAGGCGGCCACGGCGCTCGGCATCAGCAGCGTGACGCGCGGCGGCAACGTGCTGTCCTCGCCCGCGATCTCGGGCGCCACGGTGCTGAGCGGCGCGGCGGCGGCCGGCGGCGCCGAGGTGATCACATCGGGCTTCTCCGCCGGCGACGTCATCACGGTCAATGGTCAGCCGCTGACCTTCGTGGCCGCCGGCGCGTCAGGCCCGAACCAAATTAACGTCACCGACAACATCACGATGCTGCTCGGCAAGATCGACGCTCTCTCCGGTGCAACGGGGTCGTCGGTCAGCAGTGGCGGCGTGATCACGCTGAACACCGGCACAGCTTCCAACCTTTCGGTGGCGAGCTCCAACAGCGCCGCCTTCGCCGCGCTCGGCTTCACCTCGACCATCACCAAGAATCGTGACGGTGGTGGCGTTGCCGGCACCGGCGGCGTGATCGGCAATGACATCGCGACCTTCACCAAGGAATCGATCAGCGGTGGCGCGGTGACCGCCTACAACGCGGCCGGCACGCCGGTGAACCTGCAATTGCGCTGGGCCAAGACCGACAGTGCGTCGCTCGGCGCCGGCCATGCCGATACCTGGAACATGTTCTACCAGACCGATCCGAATGCGACCGGCACGACCGTCGGCTGGGTCAATACCGGCCAGGCCTTCACCTTTGCCGCCGACGGCTCGCTGACCTCGCCGAGCGGCTCGGGTATCACCATCAACAATGTCAGCGTCAGCGGCCAGTCGCTGGGCTCGGTCTCCTTCAACATCTCCTCGGGCGGGCTGACGCAATATGCCAGCACCAGCGGCGCGGTCACCATCAACACCATCACTCAGAACGGCTACGCCGCCGGTCAGCTTCGCTCGGTCGCCGTCAACAATAACGGCCTCGTGGTCGGCACCTTCTCCAACGGTCAGAACCTCGACCTCGCACAGGTCTCGTTGTCGCACTTCAACGGCACCAACTACCTGAAGGCGCAGGACGGCGGCGCCTACGCCGCGACTGAACAGTCGGGCCCTGCCATCGACGGTGCTTCCGGTTCGATCAGCGGCTCGTCGCTGGAAGGCTCGAACACCGACATCGCCGACGAATTCACCAAGCTGATCGTGACCCAGCAGGCCTATTCGGCCAACACCAAGGTGATCACGACGGCGAATACGATGGTTCAGGATCTCTTGAACGTGTTGCGCTGATTGGTGCGTGACGTAACCAGAGGCGGCAAGCCAACATGGGTTTGAGTTCAGCCCTCGCCAGTGCGATGAGCGGTCTGCGTGCCAATCAGGCTGCGCTCTCGATCGTTTCGTCGAACGTCGCCAACTCGCAGACGCCGGGTTACGTCGTCCAGACGCCGAACCAGATCGAGGTCACCACCGGCGACTTCGGCTCGACGGTGACGACGACCGGCGTCAGCCGCGAGCTCGACACCTATGTGCAGAAACAGCTGCGCACCGAGACCGGCGGCAGCGGCTACGCCGACCAGATGGCCAACATCCTGAAGCAGCTTCAGAATGTCTATGGCACGCCCGGCAACAGCGGTACGCTCGAAACCGCGCTGAACAGTTTCACCACGGCGCTGCAGGCGCTGTCGACCAACGCGGGCTCGTCGTCGGCGCAAACGGTTGCGCTCGGCGCCGCGCAGACGCTGGCGCAGCAGCTCAACCTGACCACCAAGGGCATCCAGTCGCTGCGCTCCAACGTCGAGCAGGATCTCAGCACCTCGGCGCTAGCTGCCAACGCGGCGATGCAGCAAGTCGCCGACATCAACTCCAGACTCCAGGGCCTGTCGGAACACGACCCCTCGGCTGCGACACTGATGGACCAGCGCGACCAGGCCATCAACACGCTGTCGAAATATGTCGATGTCCACGTCACCACCGACGGGTCCAATCAGGCCAACATCTACACCACCACCGGCATCCAGCTGGTCGGCGCCGGGCTGGCCTCGCAATTCACCTTTGCGTCCGCCGGCGCGCTGTCGGCGACCTCGCTCTACAACATCGATCCGGCCAAATCCGGCGTCGGCGCGTTCAACATCAAGCTCCCGAACGGATCCTCGGTCGACGTCATCGCCAACAACGTGGTGTCTTCGGGCCAGATCGCGGCCGATCTGAAGCTGCGCGACCAGACGCTGGTGCAGGCGCAGAACCAGATCGACCAGTTCGCCGCGACGATGTCGAGCGCGTTGTCGGACAAGACCACGGCCAGCAGCACGGTCACCGGCCCGCCGGCCGGCTTCGATCTCGACCTTGCCGGGGCGGCGCCGGGCAACAGCGTCAACTTCACCTACACCGACACGACCACCAATACGAAGCGGCAGGTTACGCTGGTCAATGTGACCGATCCGGCGGCGCTGCCGCTCCAGAACCCCACCAACGCCAATCCGATGCAGATCGGGGTGAACTTCTCCGGCGGCATGGGCGCGATCGCCTCGGCGCTCAACACCGCGCTTTCCAACTCGCATCTGTCGTTCGCCGCCGCCCAGTCGCCGGCAACGGCCACCACATTGCGGCTGACCGACGACAACAGCGGCCTCGCCAAGGTCAATTCGGCCTCGATCACCAAGACGATCTCGTCGCTGACCTCGGGCAATCCGCAACTGCCGCTGTTCACCGACGGCGGGCAGGCGCTCTACACCGGCGCGATCACGGCATCGGGTTCGCAGATGACCGGCCTTGCCGGACGCATCGCCGTGAACACGCAGCTTTCCTCCGACCCGACCAGGCTGTCGATCTACAACACCTCGCCGGTGACTCCCACCGGCGACACCACGCGCTCGGACTATCTCTATTCGCAGCTCACCTCGGCGGTGTTCTCCTATTCGCCGCAATCCGGTCTGGGCTCGGCGAGCCAGCCCTTCACCGGCAGCGTCTCGAACTACCTCCAGCAGTTCCTGAGCGTTCAGGGCAATGCCGCGACCCAGGCGACCCAGCTCCAGCAGGGCCAGGGCGTCGTGGTCTCGACTCTGCAGGCCAAGTTCAACTCGACTGCGAGCGTCAACCTGGACTCGGAGATGTCGAACCTGATCCAGCTCCAGAATGCCTATGCCGCCAACGCCCATGTCATGTCGGTGGTGCAGAGCATGATGAATACGCTGCTCCAGGCTCAAGTGTAACAAGTAACAGGGCTCTGAAACATGTCGATCAGCAGCATCAACTACTCTTCGTCGGTTCTCGGCTCGCAGATCCGCAACATCAACCAGCAGCTCACCGACCTCTCGACGCAGCTCTCGACCGGCAAGCTGTCGCAGAACTATTCCGGGATGGGCACCAACGAGGGCTTTGCGATCGCCGGGCGCGCGCAGCTCTCCAACATCGCGGCCTATACCGACACGATGACCAACGTCAACGTCAGCATCAACCTCGCCAATACCGCGTTGCAGTCGCTGACCACGATCCGCAACACGGTGCAGACGGGCTCGGCCAACACCGCGCAGGATCTCAACGTCAACGGCCAGACGGTTGCGCAGAACACTGCAGCTGCGCAATTCGGCTCGATGGTCGGCGTTCTCAACACGCAGTCTGGCAACCGCTATCTGTTCTCCGGAACCGCCTTCAACACGCCGTCGGTCGCGAATGCCGGCGACATCATCAACGGCACCACGACGCAGGCGGGCTTCAAGACCGTCATGGCAGAGCGCCAGGCCGCCGACCTCGGCGCCAACGGCATGGGCCGGCTGGTGCTGGCGACGCCACAGCCGACGCCGAGCTCGGTGACGGTGTCCGAGGACTTCGCGGCATCGCCATTCGGCCTGAAGATCGCCGCGGTCTCCTCGACGCTGACCGGCGCGACGGTCACCGGCCCGAGCGGCTCGCCGGTGTCGTTCTCGGTCGACCTCAACGGCGTCAATCCGAAAAATGGCGACAAGCTCAGCGTCCAGTTCACGCTGCCCGATGGCTCGACCGAGCAGATCGACCTGACGGCATCGACGGCGACGCCGACACCTGTCGGCAGCTTTGCGATCGACCCCGGTAACCCCAATGTCGTTCCGGTCGTTCCTCCGGACCCGAACATCACGGCGACGAACCTCAACACTGCGCTGAATACCGCGATCAAGAAGCTCGCCGGCACCTCGCTGGTGGCGGCGTCCGCTATCACGGCCGGTGACAATTTCTTCAATACGGCGGGATCCGCCACCGCGAATGTGGCGGCCACCGGCAATCTGCGCTCCTATACCTCGACGACCGGGACAGGCTCGGTCGCGTTGCAGGACAGCGCATTGGCGATTGCGTCTACGACCACGTCGCTCGATTCGTCGGCGACACCCCATCTCAACGGGACCATTCTCAACGCGCTCGCCAACGCTCCGACCGGTACCACCCTGACCATCACCGGCGCGAGCGGCGCCCACACGATCACCTTCGACCCTACCGTCACTACCGTCACCACAACGGCCAGCGGCAATACCACGATCGGATTGGCTTCGGGCAGCGCCGCGAAGGTGTCTGATATCTTGAATGCAATCGCGACTGCCGCCGGCATCCCCGCCGCCAACGTGACTCTGAGCGCCGGCGGCAATATCCAGATCGCGACCGGCACCGGCACGGACGTGGCCGTCACCGGCGGCGCGGCGGCCACGGCGCTCGGTCTCAGCAGCGTGACGCGCGGCAGCGTGGCGTCGACGCCTCCGATCACGGGTTCAACTGTGCTGAGCGGCACGGCGACCACGGGCGGCCCGGAAGTCCTCTCAGCGGCGTTCCAGGCGGGGTCGGCGGGTCCGCCTGCCGTTAATCCCGATACGATCACGGTGAACGGTCAGACGCTGACTTTTGTCGCCTCGGGCGCCAGCGGCCCAAACCAGATCAACATTACCGACAACATCACAACTCTGCTTGGCAAGATCGATCAGATCACCGGCACCACGAAGCCGTCGACCATCCATGGCGGCGTGATCACGATCAACATGGACGATCCCGGGAGCCTCAACATCACGAGCTCGAACAGCACGGCGTTCGCGGCGCTCGGCTTCACGACCTCCCCGGTCACGGCAGCAAAGGCTCCGCTGCGCGTCGGCTCGTCGCCCCTCGGCTCGGCGACGACGCTGGTGAACGGCTCGGCCACCACCGTGCAATGGTACCTGGGCAATGACGGCCCCGGCTCGCCGCGCTCCACCGCGATGGCCCGGGTCGACGATTCCGTCACGGTGCAGTATGGCGCGCAGGCGAACGAGGACGCGATCCGCAAGGAGCTGCAGGCGGTCGCCGTGTTCGGGACGTTCTCGACCTCACCGACCGGGCAGTATTCGGGCGGGCAGGTCGCCGCGCTGAGCCTGCGGGTGACACAGGCCCTGACCAAGCAGCCTGGCCAGCAGCGCATCGAGGACATCCAGACCGACATCGCGATGGCCCAGAACACCATGAAGGACGCAGGCACGCGCCAGACCCAGGCCAAGGCGCAGCTCCAGACCATCATCGACCAGGCGGAATCAGCCTCGCCGGACCAGGTCGCGAGCGAGATCCTGTCGCTCCAGAACGCGCTCCAGGCGTCCTACCAGGTGACCTCGAACCTCGCGCAGCTCTCGCTCGTCAAGTTCCTGTAAGCGGGCGTTAAGGCGCCGTTAACCATGCCTCTTTACCTCTTGGTGAGGATTGCAGCGGGGCGGAGCTGACGATGTCGGAGAAGATGAAACTGGTGGTGGCCACGCCATGTTTCGGTGGGCAGGTGACGAGCATCTATGCGAGCTCGATCTTCGCGCTCCAGCGTGCCGTGCACGGCATGGCCAATCTCGAGCTCAAGGTGCTGCTGCGCGACGGCGATGCGCTGATCACGCGCGCGCGGGCCAATCTGGCCGCGATGTTCCTGGACGATCCCGACGCGACGCACTTCCTCTTCATCGATGCCGACATCGGCTTCAAGCCGGAGCAGGTGTTCCGGCTGATCGAGTGCGGCGCGGACGTCGTCGCCGGCTGCTATCCAATCAAGCGGATCAACTGGGACAAGGCCGCGCGGGCGATCCAGTCCGGCCGCGCCGACGTGCCGGCCGCATCGCTCGACTACGTGCTCGAGATCGAGGATCCCGACCGCATCGTGGTGGTGAACGGCTTCACCCGCGTGCGCTACGCCGGCACCGGCTTCCTGATGATCCGGCGCTCCGTGCTGGAGGCGATGTGCCGCCATCCGGACTACGCCGCCCTGCAATTCTTCCGCGAGCATTCGCACGATACGCTGGCGGCGAGCCAGAACCGGTTTGCCTTGTTCGAATGCATGATCGATGCGGCGACCGGCACCTATCTGTCCGAGGACTTCGCCTTCTGCAAGCGCTGGACCGACATCGGCGGCGAGATCTGGGCCGACATCGAGAGCTCGCTCGATCACGTCGGACCGTCGGTGTTCCACGGCGACATCACCTCGCAATTCGCACCGGCGCCGGCGGCGGCGGCCGATGCGGCGTGAGCCTTTCGGGATGAGCGCCGGCGCATCCCGTTTGTCAGCCAGCGAGCGCGCGTCCGACGGCGGCTCGCGCTATCGCCTGCGCGATCTCTTCACACCACTGGATACGCTGCTTGCCTCCGGCGGAGATCCGCGGCTGGCGCTCGATCCGAACGACCGTGTCAACGCCTATGGCTGCGCGGCTTCGCCGGAGCCGGAGCTCTGGAATTTCGCCTCCGCGACCGCGTCGACGATCTCGCAGATGGCCTACGACCGCGCCGCGCTGGCGCGCGAAGAGCTGATGCACAAGTGCCTGTTCGACGAGGTCGAAATCGCCTTCGACGCCCGCTGCGAGGACATGCGCGAGGAGCTGCGCGGCCACCTTGCGCTCTCGTCGCGGATCGACGTCGTGTTCTCGCCGTCCGGCACGGACTCCCAGCTTCACGCCCTGTTCGTAGTGCGCGCGGTGCTCGGCGCGGCGCCGGTGACGATCGTGGTCGGCGCCGACCAGACCGGAAGCGGGACGCCGCATACTGCACGCGGCCACCATTTCAGCACGATGACGGCAGGCGGCATGGCCGTGCGCAAGGACGGCGCGGTGACGGGGCTCGCCGGCGACAGCATTGCGGTGCCGCTGATCGACATGGCGGCCGGCATTGCGATGCGCACCGATGCCGATGCCGCGGTGCTGCATGCGGTCGAGACCAGCCTCGCGCAAGGCCGGCGCGTTTTGTTGCAGATCATGGATTCGTCAAAACTCGGTTGGCGTGCCCCAAGCGAGGCCTGTCTCGACGAGATCGCGCGGCGCTGGCCGCGCAAGGTTCAAATTGTCGTCGATGCCTGTCAGGCGCGGCTCGGTCGCCGGCGGCTGCGCGCCTATCTCGACCGTGGTTACATGGTGCTGATCACCGGCTCGAAATTTTTCGGCGGACCGGCCTTCAGCGGTGCGCTGCTGCTGCCGAAAGGCCTGTCGCGGATCGACCGGATGGGCGGGATCGCGCCTGGCATCTTCGATTATGCCGGCCGCTGCGACTGGCCGGTGGCGTGGACGATGCTGCGCTCGCGGTTCGAGCGCCGGCCGAATTTCGGTCAATGGCTGCGCTGGGAGGCCGCGCTGGCCGAGATCGGCAGCTACTACGCCGTGCCCGGGGCTTTCCGCGCCAGGATGCTGGCCGAGCTTGCAGCCGGCATCGACAGCATGATCGCGTTGTCGCCGTCGCTTCGTGCCGTTCCCACCGCGATCGAGAAGTCCGGCGCGGACGACGAGGAGTTCGCGCAAACCACGATCTTTCCGTTCACGCTGCTGCGCGGCGGCAAGCCGGTCTCGCTCGCCGAGACCAGCGCCGTGCATCGGGCGCTGGCGTGCGACATGGCCGAGGAGATCAGCGGCAGCGCGGCGGACCGGCAAGTGGCCGCCCAGCGCTGTCTCATCGGCCAGCCGGTCCGACTGGAGCGGCAGCACGGTGCGCCGCAGGCCGTGTTGCGCCTCTGCGTCGGCGCACGATTGGTGACCGAGGCATGGTCGCCGAATACAATGCAGGCGCAACGCAATGTGCAGCACGTTCTCGATCGCATCGCCCATCTGCTGGTGAAGATCGAGCTGCTGCTTGACCGTGGCGCGGTTGCGGCCGTGCCGGCAAAGTCCGCGTTCGAGGTGTGAGATGCAACTTCCAGTTTCCGCGCCGAGCGGCGTGACCGCGCCAATCCATGCCGACCGCATCGGCTTTGCCCAGTTGACGCGCCGCGCCTTCGAGGGCGGCGACCTGCATCCGTTGCGCGAGCTGCTGCTGGCGCGGATCGAGGAGGGGACGGCCGAGGCCGGGGAAGGCCTCGATCTCTCGCTGATTGCCCAGCTTCTCGGCGAGAAGGAGGCTGGGCTGGTGATCCAGACCGAGGTGCTCTCCTTCCATCAATTGTTTCGTACGCCTTGCGCGGCTCCAAAACCCCGCCTGCGCGTGCTCGCGCTCGCCGCCGATATCGACATGGGCGGCAACACGCCGATCGACTTCCTGCTTGAAGACTCCGACATCGAGCTGTTGACGCTCTACGTTGTCAAGGGCATCGGCCTGCCGGAGACTCTGCCCGAGCACGACGTCGCCATCGTGATCGCATCCGATTCCGAGGAGTGCCGGGAGGCGCTCGCGCTGATCGAGAAGGCCGCGCCGCACTGGCCGAAGCCGCTGCTCAATCGCCCCGATCTCATTGGCAATCTCGATCGCGACAAGCTGTATCGTCTGCTGACGGGCGTGCCCGGCCTCGACATTCCCGTGACCGCCCCCACGACGCGTGCGCAATTGTCGGAGCTTTCGCGAGGCAGGATCGTTTGCGAGGAGATCACGGGCGAACTGCGCTTTCCAATGATCGTGCGGCCGCGCGGTACGCATGCCGGCGTCGGTCTCGCGAAACTCGACGATGCTGGAGCGCTCGCGGCCTATCTCGCCGAGCGACAAGAGCAGGACTTCTTCGTCGCACGTTTCGTCGACTATGCGAGTCCGGACGGGCTCTACCGCAAATATCGTCTCGCGATGGTCGACGGCAAAGCCTATGCGTGCCACATGGCAATCGCCGATCGCTGGGACATCTGGTATCTCAACGCCTTCATGGCGTTCAGCGAAGAGAAGCGGGCCGAGGAAGCCGTCTTCATGCTCGACTTCGACCGTGCGTTCGCGGCGCGCCACAAAATCGCGCTGGACGAAATGAGCAGGCGCGTCGGCCTCGACTACTTCATCGTCGATTGCGCCGAGAACCAGAACCGCGAACTGCTGGTCTTCGAAGCCGACAACACCGCCGTCGTGCACAACATGGATCCGCCGGCCGTATTTCCGTACAAGCCGCCGCAGATGCGCAAGATCTTTGCGGCATTCACGGCGATGCTGTCGCGGCATGCAAGAGCGGGTGAGGAGAGTGCAGCATGAACGAGATCATCCGCAACACGCAAAGCCCCGTCACGCACACCTCGCTCGATCCGCAGGACTGGAGCGAGTTTCGCGCGCTCGCCCATCGCATGCTTGACGAGACGATCGACGGCATCGCCAACGTTCGCGCGCGTCCGGTGTGGCAGCCGATCCCCGACGGCGTTCGTGCGGCGTTCAAGGCCGATGTGCCGCGCGAGGCAAGCGATCTCGCCGACGTCTATCGCCACTTCTCCGAACATGTCGCGCCCTATGCGACCGGGAACGTCCATCCCGGTTTCATGGGCTGGGTGCATGGCGGCGGTACCGCGGTCGGCATGGTTGCGGAAATGCTCGCTGCAGGCCTCAATGCCAATCTCGGTGGACGCGACCACATGCCGATCGAGGTGGAGCGCCAGGTCGTCGACTGGATGCGACGCCTGTTCGCCTTCCCGGAAAGCGCGAGCGGCATCTTCGTCACCGGCACGTCGATGGCGAATCTGATGGCGGTGCTGGTGGCGCGCACCAGCGCGCTCGGCACGCTGGCGCGGCAGTACGGCATCGGCAATGACGGTGCGCTTCTCACCGCCTATACATCGCAGGCCGCGCATGGCTGCGTCTCGCGGGCGATGGACATCGCCGGGCTCGGCACCGATGCGCTGCGCAAGATCGGCGTCGATGCCGATCATCGCATGGACGTTGCCGCGCTACGTGCGCAGATCGCGATTGATCGCGAGGTCGGCTTCAGGCCGTTCCTGGTCGTCGCATCCGCCGGTACAGTCGATATCGGCGCGGTCGACGATCTCAAGGCGATCGCGCAACTGTGTCGCGAGGAAGGAATCTGGTTTCACGTCGACGGCGCCTTCGGTGCGCTCGCGATCCTGTCGCCCGAGCTTGCGCCGCTGCTCGGCGGTATCGAGCTTGCGGATTCCATTGCGCTCGACTTCCACAAATGGGGACAGGTGCCTTATGACGCCGGCTTCCTGCTGGTGCGCGACGGCGAGCAGCATCGACAGGCCTTTGCGCAGCCCGCGGCCTATCTGCGCCGCGAGGCGAGGGGACTTGCGGCCGGCGCGATCTGGCCCTGCGATCTTGGCCCCGATCTGTCGCGCGGCTTCCGTGCGCTGAAGACGTGGTTCACGCTGAAGACGTTCGGGACCGATCGGCTCGGTGCGGTGATCGCGCGAAGCTGTGCGCTGGCGAAATATCTGGAGACGCGCGTTCTCGCCGAGCCGCGGCTGGAATTGCTGGCGCCGGTCAATCTCAACATCGTCTGCTTCCGTTACCGCGCTGCCGACGAGGTCAATCGCGAGATCGTCGTCGACATCCAGGAGTCCGGTATCGCGGCGCCCTCGAGCACGACGCTCGACGGCAGGTTTGCGATCCGCACCGCGATCGTCAATCACCGTACCGAGGAGTCCGACATCGACGCGCTGGTCGCAGCCGTACTGGAATTCGGCGGACGACGGAGCGGGGGAGTGATTGAGGTCGAGGCGCCGCCGCTCGCGGCACAGTAGCTCGATGCATGTCTGAAACGCCAACGGCCCCGGATAGGATCCGGGGCCGTTGTCGTGTATGAGGCTTGGTCGTTCGTCCGGCCCGGTCGTTCGCGCGGCGTGGGATCGTGAACGCGTGGGATCAGGCGGCGGTGCTGACGTCGTCCTGGCTCGCTTCCGTCTTGGGATGCGTGGCCTCGAATTGGCCGCGCAGCTTCTCCTCATAGGCGATCAGCTTGCGGGCATCCTTCAGGGCGCGATAGAGGTCGCCGTTGAGGATGTTGTTGTTGATGCCCTCGATGATCGGCCAGGAACTCGGCACCGCGGTGACGATGTCGCGCACCAGGTTGAAATAGGTGCCGTGCTGGGTCTGCGGATCCGGCGAGATGTACATGAGCTGGACCGCCAGATAGACGAGCTTGGCGGGCGAGTCGGCGGTCTCCGGCGTGAGGATGTCGCGCTCGCGCAGGATCGGCACGTTGTCGCCGTCGATCAGAAGGCGGGCGCGCTGGTCGGTGTTGGTTATTACGCAGTTACCGACGATGATGCGTTCGTGCGGTCTGAGCTCGACCTTAAGGGCCATGCCTGTTCTCCATCAACGCTTTCGTAACCGAGCGTGTGTTGCGGCGGATCAGGGGCGCAATACTCCATCAAGACTAGTTAACGAGTTGTAAATCCCGGCCGATGCTGCGGAAAAGCTCAATCATATCAAGGCCGAAATCGCCGGACTGCGTGGCGTCGCAAGTGTGCGAATGGGCCGAATCGCGCGCCGACTCAGTAAAAGCGCCGATTTCATTTCATGTTTCGTTAGAGGACTCCACCCCACGGTCCGCCGGTCGCTGGGTCACTCGATCCATGCAGACGCGTAACAGTAAGCGTCGTTTACCAGAAAGGTAACACCCAATGTCCGGTATCGTTCTCTCCTCCTCGGTTCGTCAGAACCTGCTCTCCCTCCAGTCTACCGCTGACCTCCTCGCCACCACGCAGAACCGCCTGTCGACCGGCAAGAGCGTCAACTCGGCCCTGGACAGCCCGACCAACTTCTTCACGGCACAGTCGCTCGACAACCGCGCCAGCGACATCAACAATCTGCTCGACGGCATCGCCAA